>CAZJCN010000482.1:0-1969 GCA_964544195.1 uncultured Phycisphaeraceae bacterium
TTAGTCAGCAGCCATCTGAATAAAGACCCCGCAACGCCATCCCGAAGTAGCGACGGGCGTTGTGGAAGCAGATGTTTTCCACCATCTGCCCCAGGATGTTTTTATCATTGGGCAACTTTCCGGCTTCCACATCCCGTCCGATCAGATCACACAACACGCGGCGGAAATATTCGTGTCGTGGATACGACATGAACGATCGTGAATCCGTCAGCATCCCAATGAAACGGCTAAGCAGCCCAGTATTCGAGAGCGCATCCATCTGCCAGCGCATCGCCTGCGCTTGATCAAGGAACCACCAGCCGGAGCCATACTGAATCCGTCCCGGTGCCTCATCCCCATCAGGGATACCAAATGAACCCTGGAAGTTGCCGATCATCGTGGCAAAGACGTAATTGTCTGCCGGGTTCAGGTTGTACAGGATGGTTCGCGGCAGTTCGTTTCGCTCGGCAAGTGATCCAAGATATCGAACCAACCCCGGGGCCTGAGGCCAATCGCCGATCGAATCAAACCCGGAATCCGGCCCGAGCTTATCAAAAGCAGCGGGATTCGTGTTTCGCAGCGCCCCTAAGTGCAATTGCTTGACCCAACCCCGCCTGGCGTCAAGCGAGCCGAAATAAAGCATCATGTATGCGGTCCATTGGTCGCCCTCCTCGGGCGACAGATGATCTCCACGACGCAGTCGCCTGAACAACTCGCCAGCCTGATCCTCCGTGCAGACACAGTCGGGCAGGTGTGTCAGGCCGTGGTCTGACAACCGGCTGCGCAATGAATGAAAATACTGATGACGCGTATCCAGCGTAGCGAGCAGATCGTCCAGCGTGTCACACCTTGTCCCGGCTGATTCGGCCAGTCGATCGATGTATTGATTCCATGCTTCGACGTCGTGTGTCTGGTAGACCTTGTCCGGTCGAAATGCCGGATATACCGCAGTGTCGGGATACAACCGCTGATCGTTGATGGCCTGGTGGCAGGTCAGCGGGTCCGACGGGTCATCGGTGGTCGCGATCAAGGCAACCTTGAACCGCTTCAGAATGTCCGACACAGTAAGACTGTTCAGCTGTCGATTCGCCTCGTCCCAGACCTCTTGGGCCGTATCTTCATTCAATGGTGCATCGATGTCGAAATAGCGTTTCAGCTCAAGGTGCGTCCAGTGATAGAGTGGGTTGCGCAAAGTGAAAGGCACGGTGCGCGCCCAAGCCAGGAACTTGTCATACGGATCTGCCGACCCCGTGATGAACTCCTCCGGCACACCGTTGGCGCGCATCGCCCGCCACTTGTAGTGATCCCCTTCCAGCCAGATGTCCGCTAGCGTCTCAAAACGACGGTTGTTCGCCAAGTCTTCCGGGGGAAGGTGGCAATGGTAGTCGTAAATCGGCATCGCCGCCGCATGCTCGTGAAAGAGCCGACGAGCCGTCGGAGTGGAAAGTAAAAAGTCCTCGTGTATCAGATGCCCTGCCATCAATACCTCACTCCGGGGCCTTCACTCGACTCGCAAGGATGGGTCAATCATCGTCAGCAGATCCTTCGCCGCTTTCACAGCCACGGCAAACGAATCGGCTGGCGATAACGAAGCCAACGACGCGTCTCCCGTGCCATGTACTCCTGTGGCTACCACCGCCTCTGAATGGGTCAGGTGCGGCTCGACCACGCACGGCCCCGACCAGCCACGAGAGATCGCATCCCGAAGGATCGCTTCGGCTTCGGTGTCTCCCTGGCCCATCGGTACGTGCTGGCCGTCCCGCCGTTGATCCTTGAAGTGGAAACAATCAGTCAGGTCTCGAAACATCTCCCAGCAGGTCATCGGTGCAACCGGGGTCCGCAGATAGTTCGCAAAATCGTAGATCAGCCGAAATGTCTCCGGTTCGCGCAGCTCCGCGATCACAGCCACATCTTCAGGATGATCGCCGAAGATCTCACTTTCGTTTTCATGGTACAGCACCAACCCCAACTGTCCCGCGCGGTCGCGCAA
>CAZJCN010000483.1:0-1964 GCA_964544195.1 uncultured Phycisphaeraceae bacterium
GCCTCGTCGGACGGTTCAAGCTGTAAACAGTGAAAACGGAATCAAACAATCAACCCCGTCGCATCGGCGGGGTTTTTTCTTTGATAGTCTTCTGTGTGTTCAGGTTCTGCCGAACTGTTTCTCGAGGTCTTTAAGCGTCAGCCGTAAGGTGGTCGGCCGACCGTGTGGACAGTTACTGGAACGTTCGATCTCTTTGCGGCGGGCCAGTAATGCACTCAGTTCCTCTTCGGTGAGCTTGTCGCCGGCCTTGACCGCGGCTTTGCACGACATCATGTCCAGCACCTCGTGCAGTGCGGCCTCCTCCGCGTTGGGGTTGGCCAGATCAAGCTGGCCTGCCTCGGCTTTGGCGAACAGGTCGTTGAGGAACTCACCCGGATCAACGTCACGGTCGAACAGGAATGACGGGAAAGCCTGGATCGCTACGGCATCCGGTCCGATCGACGACCACTCCACGCCGATCTTTTCCAGCAGCGGCTTCATCTGTTCCAGCATCGCTTGTCGGTCCTCGTCCGCATCGACAATGACCGGCATCAACAGCCTCTGACTTTCCAACGGCCTGCCTTCACCAAACACCCGATTACGCAATGTCTCGAACATCACCCGTTCGTGGAGCGCATGCTGATCAATGATGACCAGCCCGTCCTCTTCCTGGGCCACGAGATAGCTCTGATGCACCTGAAGGATCGGCGTGGGTTTCAGCAACGGTTTGATATCGCTTGTGGAAGATTGGTTTGAAACCAACGGGGGATCATCGTCCTGATCGATCAACGACGGGTTTTCTTCGGTGATCGCTCGCTTGACCTCCTGGTACACGAAGCCTTTCTGTGTGGGGTCCATCCGGCGGAAATAGTCCACGAAAGCGTCCGCGCTGACGGGTGTGGTTGCGGTGGTGTTATTCGTGGTGCTTTCAAAGACGGGCGCCTTATCCTGAGCGGACACCGACACCGTCGGGGTCAGGTCCGCGCCGAGCAGGCGCTGACGGATCGCGGACAGGACCAGCCCATGCACGTGGGACGGATTGCGGAACCGGACCTCAGCCTTGGCCGGGTGCACATTCACGTCCACCGCGTGCGGGTCCATCTCCAGGAGCACCACCGCGACCGGGAAACGGTCCATCGGCATCAATCCGCGGTAGGCCTCCTTGACTGCATGGATCAGGTTGCGATCACGGATCGGTCGGCCGTTGACGTACAGGTACAATCCCTTGCCGGTCGGCCTTGCGAGTGACGGCTGGCCCGCCAATCCCCAGACAGAGGCGCCGCCCCGTGACGGCGGATCATGATGTTCAAACGGCAACAGGGCTTCGTTCATATCCTGGCCTAACAACCGAGCGCACCGCTCCGCACGGTCCTGCTCAACGGGAAGGTCGAGCGTGGTTTTCCCGTTATGGCTCAACACAAACGCGACCCGGTGATGAACCATGGCGATCCGTGAAACGGTGTCCTGGATATGGCCGAACTCAGTCGGCGCGGTACGCAGGAACTTACGCCTTGCGGGGGTGTTGAAAAACAGGTCACGGACTTCGATCACCGTACCTGGCGAGCCGGCGGCGGGCTGGACCGGGCCGATCTGATCACCCTCCACTTCCAGCACCGCGGCGGCGTCTTCCGTGACTCCGTCTCGCGTGGCCCGGCTGGTGATCCGCAGCCGACTGACACTCGCGATCGACGCCAATGCTTCGCCGCGAAATCCGAGTGTGGCGATGGCGGCGAGTTGTTCCGCCGACGTGAGCTTGCTGGTGGCGTGGGGTTCGACCGCCAACGGCAGCTCGTTGGCCGGGATGCCGTCGCCGTTGTCGCTGATCCGGATCAATTGGCGACCGCCATCTTCAACGGCCACCTCGATACGAGTCGCCCTCGCGTCGAGGCTGTTCTCGATCAGTTCCTTGACGACCGATGCCGGGCGCTCTATCACCTCGCCGGCGGCGATCTGATTGATCAACAACGTGGGCAGCTTGCGGATCG
>CAZJCN010000484.1:0-1961 GCA_964544195.1 uncultured Phycisphaeraceae bacterium
CGACCTGGCTGACATAACTGGTGCCGTCGTAGTAGAACAGGCGTGTCTTGTTATTGGTCGGATTATGATCGGTGAAGCCGATGGTCGCGCCGGGCGCCGCATCGGTACCGCCGAAGCTCAGCGAGAATGCCGGGACATTATTGAACACCGTATCGAATCCGCCCGAGGTCTTGACCGTCAGTCCGGGGCAGATATCAAACGTGATACTGGCGGACTGCAAAGGCGTGTTCGGTGCAACGCCGGTGTCATCAGCCCCCACATCGTAGGACAGGGTCATGTCGTAATTGATGCCGGGGTTCAACGTGATCGAACGCACAGCCAATGCAAACGGCGGAGAACTGGCGCTGCCTACAAAACCGTGCTGACTGATGTACTGCGGTCCCGAGTTGGCCACGCCGTCGCCTACCAGTTCTTTCCACCGTCCGGTGTTGTATTGAGCCGGGGAGAACAGGGCACCCGTCTGGCCCGCGTCATAAGACCAGACATCGCGTGGGAAAGGCCCCGTGTACCCATCCGCCACCTCGAAACTTCCCAGTAGCGCGTGTGCCGGCTCAACCATCCAAAGGGCGAGTGCAGAAGCCATACACGTCGAAACCACTCCAACCTTGTCGTACCTCATGCAACACGTCCTTTCTTTCGTGTCATCAGTCCGAAGCCGCTGAGGATCATGAGCCCAGCACTGCCGGGTTCGGGTACGACATCAAACGAGAAGTCATCCCAACCGATCCCCAGGTGATCATTGATGCTGTGAATCCGTATCCGAGTGATCGTGCCGAAAGAACTCAGGTCGATCAGGTTCGGAGATTTGAAGATGTCCACCGTGACCGGTCCGTTCAGGTAGGTCGTTTGCACATCCACCCGTGCGACCACACCGCTGTTGTTGGTGCCCACGGACTTGAACGTCAGGTTGTACACCGGGGCGGTGAAGTCCAGTATGGTTTCGTTTTCACAGGCCGGGAAACCGCCCCCGACAGGGCGTGAACAGATAAAGACCGGCGGTGAGGTGGTCGTAGTGGTTACCATCGCGGACGTCTCGAAACCCGGATCGGCACTGAACGTCACTTCCGGATATTGCGTGGTGACCGGGTCGCCGAAGTTCAATGTGTCGAAGTTGATCGTGACCGCGGTGGCAGCTCTGCCACCACAGAGCAATGAGATTGCCGTCACAGCACACAACCAGGTTCTGTGTCGAGCCTGCATGACTAAGCCTTTCTGAAACGTGTGACGAGACATGCCCAACCAAGCCCTAAACAGGAAATTGAGGTGGGCTCGGGAACACCGATAAACGTCAGGTTGTCGATCACCGCGTAACCCCCGGCCAGCCGGAAGGTCGTGATGTCAGGCGAGGAACGAAGGATCCCGCGAAACTCGCCCTGGTTCAGGCCGCCGGGCGTACTGATCGGAGCGACTGTCGAGATCTCATGGCTTTCCAGCAACGTACCCGAGGCGTCATAGGCTTCGATCAGGACCGGGCCATATCCCGGTGCATAGTTCATGAAGCCCCCGACCCCCATCACCGGCATGGTGTTGAATACGAAATCCATCGCCAATGATGTGCCCACGGGGAGTCGAGCGCTATAAAAATTGGGATCACTCGTGCTGTTCCAGCTCCCGTTGCTGCCAAGACTATGGCTGACCGGACCGATGTAGGTGTCATTACCGATCCCGAATACTTCCACATCCCAACCTACTACGGTCCCCACCTGGACCGGGATCGCATCAGCGATGGCAAGTGTTGTGAACTGCTGAAAGTCAATCACCGTTGAAGGTGTCAGAGATGACGAGGAGGTAATGATCCCTGCCTGACAATTTACGGCGCTCAGACCGATTGCAATCACCCATGCGTTGATAATACGAAATGATTTGCCCACCGTGTATGCTCCCGTTAAAGATTGACTGTTAATACAAATCCGCTGGCACGTCGCTGAACATGCCAGCGAAATTCAGAAGGAGATTGATTG
>CAZJCN010000485.1:0-1960 GCA_964544195.1 uncultured Phycisphaeraceae bacterium
GCCCGGGTCGAACAACACTTCGCGCCCGCGGTCTGCCTGATCGCGGGGGCTGGATTGGTGGCCTTCCTGCATCACGGTTGGAAGAAGCGGGGCACGATTACCGGCCTGCGGATCACCGGTATCGTCCTGCTCTGCATCATCGCCTATGGCATCGTCCGCGATTTCCGGGAACCCTACAAAAAAGAATCCGATCTCGTCGCATTGCAGACCGTTCAGTCGCTGGCGTCACAGGCTCAGCCCGGAGACCAGTGGGTGTTCTTCGGATCCTTAGGGGGTTCCGATCAGGTTCCGGACCTGTTGCCTTACGGCGGCAGCCTGGCACGGTTCCGATATGACTTGCTCCAGCACGGCCCGGAAGGCGTGCCCATCCTCTGGGGGCCGAGCCCCGACGAGGTGCCTCCGCCACGCCCGGGGCACCGGACCTGTGTTTTCTTTTATCGGGACAACGACGCGGAAAAGAACCCTTACCCCGAGGAACTAGCGGATAAGTATCGGCGGGTCTTGGTCAACCGGCTGGGTCAGCCCGCCGAGATCCGGGAATACGATCTGAAGGAAGAACTCGAGCGGGTGGAGGTATGGTGTTTTACAGCCACGGCCTTGAATGAGTGAGGGGCTTTAGTGGGCGGGGAAGGCCCAGCTTTTAAGCATCAGGCCTGCATCTGAGCGTGCACCGGGCCGATACGTATTGGTACACTAAGGCTTTGTGTCTGCGAGAGGATTCGAACGGGCCCGATAACCGGCCTATCATCTCGCAGGATCGTTTTTATCCTCATGAATAGACCTGCCCGACCCGACGGAAACGACCACAAGGAGTGACAGATGGCCGACAAGACCCGACAAGTTCCCGTGCAGGAAGAAGCCGCGAATCAACAACAAGAAGGCGGTCGCCAGCTTCGCCTGCGTGTTGACCAGAGCAAGGTGACGACAACCTACGCCAATGCCTTCAAGACCAACGCCACCCAGGAGGAGGTCATCATCGACCTGGGCTTGAACATGGTGATGCCACCCCAGCAGGGGCAGGACCCGAACGTAGCGGGCGAGATCCTGTTCCAGGTCAACAACCGATTGATCCTGAATTATTACAACGCGAAGCGGCTGGCGCTGTCACTGGGACAGATCGTGCGCAGCTACGAAGAAAAGTTCGGCGAGTTGAAACTCAACCCCGCTGATCGCGCCAAGCAATAAACCATAAAAGGCAGGATGATTCAGATAATCTCGTATCGTTCTGACACGCCTACATGACGCAGCAGCAAGCGCACATGACATCGGGGGCGAGCAGCCCGGCGGCGATTGTCGATGAGCTGGTGGCCTTTCAGGGGCCGCCCGAGGCGTTTCTGCGTCGTTTGCTCGAAGCACAATGCGAGCTGGGGTCCGCCGAAGCCGGGGCGGTGCTCCGTGTCGGCGAAGGCGGACGGCCTGAGGTGTTGTCGGTCTTTCCCGACACGCCCCGTGATCAACCCGCGCCGGTCTGGCTGGCGCAGGCGGCCGAGGCGATGCCCAACGTCGTCCGGAACCCGCAGACCGCCGTGTTGCCGGTCCATTCCGGTGAGGAACTCTACGGCCAATCACCTCGCCAGCACCTGGTTTTGTTGCCGCTGCGTGGGGGTGGACAAGTCCGCGGCGTCAGCGCGTTCCTGTTGAATCACAGCGATCACACGGTGCTTGAGCAGTGCCGGGAACGTCTCGAACTCACCGTGACGCTTTTGAGCCTCTATGAGATGAGGCTTTCACTGCAAAGGCGTCAGGCCGACCTTGATGTCTTTGCCGCGGCGATCGGGGTGTGCGCCGCGATCAATGAACACACACGCTTCAAGCCCGCTGCGATTGCGCTCTGCAACGAGATCGCCAATCGCTGGAAAGCTCAACGGGTCAGCCTCGGCCTGGTGCATGGCGCCTACGTCAAGCTTCAGGCCATGAGTCAGACCGAGCAGTTCAATCGCAAGATGCAGCTCGTTCAGGA
>CAZJCN010000486.1:0-1960 GCA_964544195.1 uncultured Phycisphaeraceae bacterium
AGAAACCGTTGAGGTAGTCCCCGGTGGTGACGCCCGGCTCGACCTCGATCGGTTGCACCCGGCCCGGCCGAGGGGTGTCCTGCAGGACGACGATGAAGTTCACGAAGAAGTTGTTCAGGCCGTCGCGCAGTTGTTGGACATAAGCATGTTGATCGGTCGAGCCTTTGTTGCCGTAGACCGCGATGCCCTGGTGGACGGTGTTCCCGTCGAGGTCTTTTTCCTTGCCCAAGCTTTCCATGACCAGTTGCTGCAGGTATCGGGACAGCAACAGCAGGCGGTCTTTGTAGGGCAGGACGACCATATCCTTCTCGCCTCGGCCGTTGGTCAGGAAGTGCCACATCAGGGCGAGCAGAGCGGCGGGGTTTTCAGGGGTGTTGGGCTGGCGGGTGATCCGATCCATCTTGGCGGCGCCGTCGAGCAGACCTTGGATGTCCAACCCTTGCAGCGCCGCGGGCAGCAGGCCCACCGCCGAGGTCACACTGGTCCGTCCGCCGACCCAGTCCCACATGGCGAAGCGCTTGAGCCAGCCCTCGCGCTCGGCAGTCTGATCGAGATTGGACCCTTCGCCCGTCACAGCCACAGCCTGCTTGGGGAAGTCCAGTCCCTGCTTGGCGAAGAGTGCTTGGGTTTCGAGCATGCCGTTGCGCGGTTCGGGGGTTCCGCCGGACTTGGAGATGACTACGACGAGGGTCGATTTGAGCCGGGCTCCGATCTGGGCATGAACACGCTCGATGCCGTCGGGATCGGTGTTGTCGATGAAGTGGACCTTGAGCTTGTCGCGTTTGGTGCCGAGGCAGTCGGCGACGAGTTGCGGCCCGAGCGCCGAACCGCCGATCCCGATCAGCAGCAGATCGGTAAAGCGGGGCGCGTTGGGCGGGGTGATGGTCTTGTCATGCACCGCCTGTACGAACTCGACGATCTGTTGATTGGTCTGCCGGATGGCGTTGGCGATGTCGTCGCGCGGCGCCAGTTCGGGAGCGCGGAGCCAGTAATGGCCGACCATGCGGTTCTCGTCCGGGTTGGCGATCTCCCCGGCTTCGAGCCGAGCCATCGCGTCATAGGCCTTGTCCATCGCCGGGGCCATGCGCGAGAAAAAGTCGTTCGGGAACGGGACCCGGGAGATATCTAGGCTGATGCCAAGCCCGGGACAGGAGCACAGGTATTTCTGATAACGACGCCAGAGTTCAGTTCCGTCCATGAGTGATCTCTCGTTGAGGCTTTATGCGTGTCGGGTATGGGTCGTGTGATGAATGAGATTGAGGGATGGTCACAGCCGAAGCGTTTCGTTGTCCGGCTGAACGGTCAGGCGGTAGCGTATGTTGGCCTTGGGGTCGAACAGCTCTGCGGAGATGACCGGCCGAGCCTTCTCAGGCTGCAGGAACGAGCCGACCGGGAAGGCTTCGCGGTGACGATTAACGAAGCCGGCCAGTGGGATCGGGTCGTTGGTGCCGATGCGGACCTCGTCGATCAGCCTGACGTACTGCTGGTTGATCCAGAGCTGCATGTCATGGTAGCTGTGGGCCGTGCGGTTGGTCAGGGTGATCTGGTTTCCCTTGCGGACGACGACGATATCCAGGTCCGGGCCGTGCTCGGTCTGTCCGGGGTATCGCAACGCCGCGAGGGCCTCGGCTTCGGGGCCTTCGACCACCGCCGGGGGCTGTTCGCAGCCGAGCAGTCCGAGTATCAGAGTGAGCAGCAACAGGGGTAACAGCGGGAATCGCGTCAATCCAGTCAGCGTGAGACGGGGCATCCGTGTCTCCTGATCGAGTCGGGGCAAGGTTAAAAGCATGACTATAATGACCGCCATGCCGAAACTGGGCAAACTGGAACTGGATGCGCCGTTCTTTCAGGCGGGATTGGCGGGTTATTCCGACACGGCGATGCGGCTGATCGCGCGTCGGCACGGCTGCCCGTATTGCGTCACGGAAGCCCTGCTGGACGTGTTCCTGATCCAGGGTGG
>CAZJCN010000487.1:0-1959 GCA_964544195.1 uncultured Phycisphaeraceae bacterium
GCCAGGCTGATGGTGTCGTCGCTACACCAGGTGACACTGACACGGATGCTGTTTGGCTTGGTGGGTGGGATCGGCGTGCCCGCCTTGCTGCTCGTCAGTGACCTGAAGGCGATGCACAGCGCTGCTCTGCTGATCTCCGTGCTGATCGTCATCATTTTCACGACGGTGGGCGAGGTGCTGGAACGGTATCTGTTTTTCACCGCGGTATCAGCACCCCGCATGCCGGGAGGGTTAAGCGCATGAGTACGACGGGCACCTTGGCATGGAAGCTGGATCGGGCCTACGAGGCGATCCGTTCACTGCTTCATCAGAAACAGGGGCCGTTGACAGCGATGCTGGAACGTAAGCCCGGCGGTATCGGGCTGCCACAGCTTCCCCGTGATCGTGTGCCTGATGCCACGACCACGTCGGTATGCGGGTACTGTTCGACCGGGTGCGGGCTGCGTGTGCATCTTAAACAGGGACGCGCGGTGAACCTCAGCCCTTCATCCACATATCCGGTCAATACCGGATCGGCCTGTCCCAAAGGGTGGGAGGCTTTAGATGTTCTTGACGCCCATGACCGCGCCACCACGCCGTTGCTTCGATCCCCTCGCGGCCGAATGCACCCGATCGACTGGGATCGGGCCATGCAGGTGTTTACCGAGCGGTTCAAATCCATAATCAAACAGCACGGCCCCGAATCAGTCGCGTTTCTCAGTACCGGCCAGATCACGACCGAGGAAATGGCGCTGCTCGGTTCGGTCGCGAAGTTCGGGATGGGTTTGATTCACGGCGACGGGAACACGAGGCAATGCATGGCCACCGCCGTCACTGCATACAAGGAATCGTTCGGTTTCGATGCTCCGCCCTACACATACGAAGACTTCGAACAGTCCGATGTGCTGGTCTTCGTCGGTGCCAACCCGTGTATCGCGCACCCGATCATGTGGGACCGGGTCATGCGGAATCCTCATGGGCCAGCCATCATCGTCGTGGACCCTCGAAAGACAGAAACCGCTTCCTCGGCTGGTCTGCACCTGCCTGTCAAACCCAAAACCGACCTGATATTGCTATACGGTCTGGCTAACATCCTGATCCGTGAAGGCTGGATAGATGAGTCCTACATCACGAAACACACAACCGGTTTCGATGGATTCCGTGCGCACGTTCAACCGTACACGCCGGAACGGGTTTCACAGGAAACCGGCTTGACTGTCGAGAAGATTCTTCAGACCGCGAGAATGATTCACGAAGGCAAGCGTGTTTCATTCTGGTGGACCATGGGTGTCAACCAGAGTCATCAGGGAACACGTACCGCGCAGGCGATCATCAACCTCGCACTGATGACCGGCAACATCGGTCGGCCCGGTACCGGCGCCAACTCGATCACCGGGCAGTGCAATGCGATGGGTTCGCGCCTGTTTTCCAACACGACCAACCTGCTGGGCGGTCGATCGTTTACCGATCCATGCGACCGGGCCGAGGTGGCGGATATTCTGGGCATTGATGTCGGCCGGATCCCCGACACACCGAGTTGGCCTTATCATCGGATCGTGGAAGGCATCGCCAACGGTCAAATACGCGGACTGTGGGTAATCGCAACGAATCCAGCGCATTCATGGATCGGGCAGAACGACATGCGGGAGCTGTTAAGCCGACTGGATTTTATGGTGGTGCAGGACATGTATCACAGCACGGAGACGGCGGAACATGCGGACCTGCTGCTCCCGGCTGCCGGTTGGGGAGAAAAGGAAGGGACCTTCATCAACTCAGAAAGACGGATCGGGTTGACGCACAAGGTGAGTCGAGCTCCAGGTGCCGCGCTGCCCGACTTCGATATCTTCCGCCTTGTGGCACACTACTGGGGGTGCGGCGACTTATTTCGGCAATGGGATCGGCCGGCGTCGGTGTTCGAGATCCTCAAGGCATTATCAAAGGATAGGCCTTGTGATTTTTCAGGTATTGCGGATTACAACA
>CAZJCN010000488.1:0-1950 GCA_964544195.1 uncultured Phycisphaeraceae bacterium
GGGCATAGGGCCTGTCAGATGGGGGTGCGGGGGTGGGGCGTGACCAGCCGGGATTTCTCTGCCTTCTGCTTGACCCGAAGGCGGATCGCGGGGACAATTCGTTATTCCCTAACTCCATGCGTTTTAACGGCATGAATGACATGAAGATGACTTGTTTTTCGGATGTCCGGCGTATATCCCATCGCCCCGGACAGCGGTTGTGCCGTTGGTCAGTGAGCTGTCTGGTATGCGTCGGTCTGGTTGGCGTGCTACTCATCGGCATAGCGGGTTGTGAATCGTCGGACGGTCCCGGCCGGGCGGCGGGGGTCGCTCCCGCACCGGTGTATACCGGGCCGGCCTACCTGCGCGGGACGATCGGCTCCATGGTCCGGCTGCGCCCCGGGACCGACCAGCCCCTGCTCGTCAGCGGGTACGGGTTGGTCGTGAATCTCAACGGCACGGGTTCCACCAGCGCACCCCCGGCGATCCGTGAAGCCCTGATCAACCAGATGAAAAAGTTCGGCCTGGGCAGCGCCAACCTCCGTACCCAGCACATGACTCCCGAACGGGTGCTGGCCGATCCTAATACGGCAGTGGTCCGGGTTGACGGGCTGATCCCGCCGGGCGCGACGCCGGGGCTGCGGTTTGACGTGCTGGTGACGGCGATCGACTCACAGACCACGAGCCTGGCGGGTGGGACGCTGTGGACGTCTTCGCTGGGTGTGTACGGGGCGTTGCAGCCGTTCCGCTTCCAGCATGAGCTGGCCAAGGCGCACGGTCCGATTTACGAGAACCCATACAAGGATCAGCCGGACTCCGGCGAGCCGAGAGAGTTCGGGAGGCAGCAGGCGCTGATCGTTGCCGGCGGCCGGGTGACCGCGGCCCGGGATCTGGAATTGGTGTTGAACCAGTCCAGCTACAGCCGAAGCCGAGCGATTGCGGACCGGATTAATGAACGGTTCGGCCGTGCGGACGATCCCAAGCCCTTGGCCAAGCCATTGACGGACCAGTTGATCAAGATCAACGTACCGGCGCGCCATCGTGCCAACCCCGGCGAACTGATCGAATTGATCATGCACCTGTACCTTCTGGCGGGGCCGGGTTTTGAGACGCAGCAGGCGGAGCGGTTGGCTGAGGTCTTGCGTAAACAGCCCGATCAATCCCGTTCGGTGGGTCTGGCTTGGCGTGCGTTGGGTCGGCCGATCGTGGAGGTGCTGCGGGAATACTATGACGATCCGATGCCCGAGCTTCGGCTGACGGCGCTGGAGGCGGGGGCCTGGCTGAAAGACGAACGTGCCAGTCAATTCCTCTCGCAACTGGCGGATTCTTCCGACCCCGAGGTGCGGACCCGTGTGGCCGAGGCGCTGGTGATGTTGCCCCGTTCGCTCAAAGGCGCACGTACGTTGCAGAAGTTGCTCGACGATGAGGACATCGGCGTTCGGATCGCGGCATACGAGTCGTTGGCCACGATCAGCGACCGTTTGGTGACTGACGGGCGTGTGATCGTCGCAGACCCGGTCAGTGAAGACATCAAGTACGTGGTTGATGCGATCCCGGCCGAGAAGCCTTTGGTCTACATCACACAGGTCGGTATCCCGCGTGTTGTGATCTTCAACCCGGACCTGGGCTTTGAAGTGCCGATGCTGGCCAAGTTCTGGAACAATCGGCTGATGTTGTCGCAGGATGACGAACAGGACTACTTGAAGGTCTTTTATCAGCCCCCGCGTCGTGGCCGGCTGGAGAAGCCCTCGTCCGTCACGCTCAGAGCGGTGCCTGATCTCAAAACCCTGGCTTACCTGTTGGGGAACGACCCGGAATCAGATTCGATGACGGATGGGCTTGGGCTGACATACAGCCAGGTCGTGGACGTGGTATACCAGCTCTGCCGGCAGGGGCACGTGAACGCCCCGATCGAAGTGGTGGTCAGCCCGTTGGCGAAGCAGGTGGCGGACCTGGAGCGGGCCCGGCAGG
>CAZJCN010000489.1:0-1949 GCA_964544195.1 uncultured Phycisphaeraceae bacterium
GAGCACCGCTGGGTGACACGAAGCGTCGAGCGCGCACAGCGCAAGGTCGAAGAACGCAACTACGAGATCCGCAAGAACCTGCTCGAATACGACGAGGTGATGGAGTATCAGCGGAATTACTTCTACGGCATCCGGCAGGAGGTGCTGGAAGGACGCAACATCGCGGAGCTGATCTTCGATTACATCGCCGATGCCGTGAGTGATGCGGTCGAAACGTATCTGGCCAAGGATTATGTGCAGCTTCAGGTGGCGGAGTGGTACCGACAGACATTGGATGTCAGTGTCGACCCGGCCCGAATCCGCACGGATGACCTGCACGAACTGACCGAGTCCGTGCGCAAGTCACTGTATTACGAAATCCAGCAGACGATCGACGTGACGCTGGGTGAGTACATGTCCAACGACATGCTGCCGGAGGAGTGGGACCTGCGTGGCTTGGCGCAGTGGGCCATGAGCAAGTTCTCGGTGGATTTGAAAGTCAGCAAGCTTCGCGAGATGAGCGTGGATGACGTGAAGGCTGAGCTGACCGAGTTGGCGATCCAGCAGGCGGAGAAGAGGGACCTGTCGGGTCTGGAGAAGTTTGTCGTGCCGCATTACGGGCAGCGTGACCTGGCCAACTGGGCGAGGAACAAGTTCGGGATCGAGCTGACGCCGGAGGAACTTGCCAAGCTACAACCTGAGGCCGCGTCCGAGCACATTCTGAAGCAGGCTCGTGAGGCGTACAAGCGTCGAGAGGTGACCTATCCGATCGAGTTTGTGTTGGATACGGTATTCAAGATCGCGCAACAGGATCAACGGCAGGCGGTTGAGCAACTGATCACCTGGGCGAAGCTGCGATATGAGATCGAGTGGACGCCCGAGCAGGTGACGCAGATGACCGGGCCTGACCTGGCGAAGGTGCTGGCTGAGGAGGCCGAGCCTTGGATCCACGGCGACAAGCTGGTGAACCAGTGTCGGGAAAAAGCACAGGCATTAGGCGGCGATCCACAGAAGCTGTCTGAATGGATGAAAGAACGGTTCGGCGTACAGGTCAACCCGGAGGAGTTCGAGGGTGCCGAAGACCCCGCCGAGGTGATGATCCGCAAGGGCCGGGAGATATTCCGTACCGAGCTGACTCAGCTCGAGCGTTATGTCCTGCTTCAGATTCTGGACATGGCGTGGAAGGATCACCTCTACGCGATGGACCAGCTCAAGGACTCGATCGGGCTTCGTGGCTTTGCGGAGAAAGACCCGCGTATCGAATACAAGCGAGAAGGATCGCGTCAGTTCGGCGAGATGCTCAAGACGGTGCGCGACCGGGTGACGGAGCTGATCTTCCGTGCCCGACTGACCGCGAACGTGCAGGCCCGGAACGTGTACCAGAACCAGCAGGCGCGGCATGACGAGGCTGGGCGGGCGGTTGGCGCGGCGGCGGCCGCAGCGGCTCAGCAGGCGGCGGCGCAGGGCACCGCCCAACAGCGTGCCGATCGGGACGCCGCTGAACGTGCCGGGGCGCGCGATACCGAACGGATGACCCGCCGACAACGACGGGCCGCGATGGCTCGTGAACGCAAAGCCGGTGGAGATGGCCACAAACACAAGCAGCGCAAGCGCAAGAGCCGGTGACGTGGGATACACGGCCCGTAGAGCGGCCGCCTGGGTCGCATGTTATAGCCGTCTATCCACTGTTGTGATGTCTTCTGACGTTAGCGAACCGATACATACACCAGTCAAGCTGAGTTCATGCGACTAACACGCAATCAACGCCGAGTGATCGCCGCGGTGATCGGGTTGATACTCGGTTGGCTCACAGCCATGTGGGTGCAGCCATGGTAGCTCGTTGGGTCGTTGGTTTTACAGGTCAGTCAGGACGGCGTGTCTTGATGCGTCACTTGGTGGTGGTCTTGAGATACGGGCCGACGGGTGCCGAGTAATAGGATCAATGTCAGACCGACAGCCATGAGATAATT
>CAZJCN010000490.1:0-1937 GCA_964544195.1 uncultured Phycisphaeraceae bacterium
ATGCGCGAAGCACTGGCCTGTGCCCGGGAAGGGATTACGCTCAACGTCTTCCTCGTGCCCAACTGGAACCAGTCCCACGAAGACGTCCGCTTCGCCCAACGCATGGCCGAAGCAACCCACGGCCGTGTATTCTTTACCGGGGGTCACGACCTCGACCGCTACGTCCTATGGGATTACGTCCGTCACCGGCGAACCATCATCGGCTAGAACCATGCGCACTAAAAACTCTGTGACTAAAACCTCACACCGCCGGTTCCTGACCGGGCTGTGTATTCTGCTATGGCTTACCGGATGTGCGAGACCGAGTAATTCAACCGGGTTGTTCGACCCCCCGTATGAACATGCAACAACAGATGACGTGTTACGCGCCGATGAAGCCTGGCCCGGCCAGGAATACGACCGACAGGCTAAGGTCAAGGACAACGCTCAGGTGCCTCATATCACCACGGATCGTTCTGCCTTAATCGCCCCCGGTATCTGGCAGATCACCCTGGGTGACATCTGGCAATCCAAGGTACAGCGTGACACCTACGGGGCCGTGCTGGCGTTGGAAGAAATCGAGCCGACGCAGGAACGCCGGGTCGTCTATGATCCTCCCCTGCCGCTACTGCCGGCCGAGCTTCAGCCCGACACACCTGTCACCGTTGAATCCAATGTGCAGGTGTATAACGCAGCCAATGGCGCCCTGGAAACCACCGGCTCCGTCACCGCGACTTACATCCTCCTGGGCATGAAACCCGCCTCGCCGGACTCCCCGTTGATCAAACAATCAGTCGATAAGTCTCAGCCTCGGCTCTACATCGTTCAGACCCATCGCCATTACAAGCTGCCGCTGGTCAACGTGGACATGCAAATCTTCTGGGCCTACCAGCCGGGAGAAGGCCCGGTTAGCGGTCGACTTGTCCGAGTCGTAAAACTGCTGGGACTGTTGCCGATCGTTCATGAACAGCACATCGAGCGGATACGTTGACATTATCGGGCCAACTCGCCGGCGAGCGATCAAGTCGAACCCAAAAAGATTCGATACAAACTATAACGACGTTTCACGTCGAACCCTGCTGGAGTTCTCGAATGCCTTCGAGCGTGATACGACTGATCTGCCCCAACCTGAAGTGTCGGAAAGTATTATCCGTTCCGGAATCCGCGAGGGGCAAGAAAGTCCGCTGCAGAGGATGTGGCATGCGTGTGCAGATCCCCGAAAAACCTGCCGCACCGGCATCGCCGAATCCGGAAAAGTAATCCCCAAGCCAGATTCCTGTAGGCCGCCCACAGCAACGTCCGCCCCCATCAACACGTCCGGGATGAGCCTTCATCCTCCCTATGTGTGACATGACGGATCAACTGGACTTGGCGTCACTATCGGGCAGTTCCAGCTCAGCCAGATCATCCAACAGCTCGAAAGGGTCCTCCCCCTCCTCGCCCTCATGAAGAGTATCTTCTCCACCCGTGGGATCGGCTTCATGGGTTTTCAGCAAATCGGCAGGCACGACAACCGACTCGTCTTTCGCCTTGGCCGATTCTACCAGTGACCGCACCGGCTCGATGTCTTTCGGCTCGCCGTCCACCACCACGGTGAACACCACCGGCCCAACGACCAGCTCGTCACCAGCCTTGAGCAGGGTCTCCTGAACACGGGTACTATTGACAAAGGTACCGTTGCTGGATCCGGCGTCCTGAAGCTTGATCTGGCCGTCCTCGACCTTGATCACACAATGCTTGCGCGAGACACTGGACAGCGGGATGCGCAGGTCACAATTGTTCTTCCGTCCGATCACGAACCCCCCGGGTTTGACCGGGAAATTCCGCCGGGTTCCGTCGGCCTTGAACATGACCAGTTCGACCTGCATCAATCCGCCTCAATCATGGGTAATTAAACGTAAAGCTCGTCTTTGCAAGAGTGTAACGCCACCATCCCGAGCATTCAACCCATAGCCGCC
>CAZJCN010000491.1:0-1935 GCA_964544195.1 uncultured Phycisphaeraceae bacterium
TTCAGGCCATGAGTCAGACCGAGCAGTTCAATCGCAAGATGCAGCTCGTTCAGGACATCGAGTCTGCCATGGAGGAATGCGTCGATCAGCAGGTCGAGGTGTTCTATCCGGCCGCTCCGGATGCCCCGTATATCGCCCGTGCCGCTGCCAGGCTCAATGAAAAGCACGGCCCTGCGTCGATCTGCAGCTTTCCTCTTCGCCGTGGTGACGAGATCATCGGTGTCCTGACCGTCGAGCGTCCCGCCGATCAACCCCTGAGCCTGCGTGATGCCGAAGGACTCAGGCTGACGTGTAATCTTTGTGCCGCACTGATCGGGACTCTCCACGAAACGGATCGCTGGCTGGGCGCCAAGGTCGCAGCCAGCGCCAAGCGGGCCGGAGCCGCCTTGGTCGGGCCGAAGCATACATGGGCGAAACTGAGTGCCGTGGCGGCTGCACTGTTGATCGCGTTTCTGATTTTCGCCAAGGGCACGTACAAGGTCGATGCACCGTTTATCATCGAGGCCCGACAGGGCCATGTGATCGCGGCACCGTTCGACGGCTACCTCAAAGAAGTCTTTGTCGAACCCGGGGACGAGGTGGAGGCCGGCAAGACCTTATTGGCACGGATGGAAACCGCGGAGCTTCGCCTCCGTCGAGCTTCACTGGTGGCTGAGCGTTTGCGGTATCTGAAAGAAGCCGACCTGGCCCGACGGGAAAACAAAGTTGTGGAAGTTCAGATCGCCCAGCACCAGGCCGACAGCATCCAGGCTGATATTGAGGAGATCGACTATTGGCTGAGTCGGGCGGACATGACCTCCCGGGTGTCCGGCGTCGTGGTCGAGGGCGACCTCAAGCGTCGTGTGGGGCAGGCGGTCAGCAAGGGGGATGTGCTGTTCGAAGTGGCGCAGCTCGACGATCTTCGTGCTCGGCTTGAAGTGCCCGAAGATCGGATTGCGGATGTCGAGGTGGGGCAGCAGGGCGACCTCGCCACCGCCGCCGAACCCGGGACTTACTACCGTTTCGAGGTGGAACGGATCGAGCCGATGGCCACGGTGAAGGATCAGAAAAACGTCTTCGGCGTGCGTGTCCGTCTGCTGGAGAAAGCCGACCACCTCCGCCCCGGTACAGCCGGGATCGCCAAGATCGACGCGGGCAAGCGAAGCTACGCCTGGATCTGGTCCCGTCAGGCTGTGAACTGGCTGCGGATGAAGCTGTGGTTCTAGTCATGCCAACGACACCTTGATCGTGTTACCGGTGTAAGGCCCATGCCTGTTGACCGACCGACATTTTCCGAGAGCTGGTACCGCGTCGCGGAGCTGAAGCCCAAACTGCGCTCACTGGTTCAGAGCTACCGCCAGCGTTACCGCGGTCGGACCTGGCACGTACTACGAGACCCGGCCAACAACAAGTTCTTTCGGCTGGACGAGGCGAGCTATCACTTTGTCGGTCTGCTCAACGGTCAGCGTACCGTGGCCGACGCCTGGAAAATCTGTTGCGAACAGCTCGGCGACCGGGCCCCGACACAGGGCGAAGCCATCCAGTTGCTTGGTCAGTTGTACCAGTCCAACCTGATCGAGGCCGACCTGCCCGCCGATGCGGCCGGGATGTTCGAGCGGTTCCGCAAGCGACGACGTCGAGAGATCGGTGGGTATGTCATGAACCTGCTGTTCTCGCGGATCCCGCTGCTTGACCCGGACCACTTCCTGGACAATTGGGTCAAGGCGGTTGGCTGGTGTTTCGGGCCGATCGGGCTGACGCTGTGGACGATACTCTTGTTCGCAGGCTTGTGGTCATTGACCGGCCGTTGGCAGGACCTGTGGGACCAGAAGTCGGGCATCCTTGATCCGTCCAACCTGCCTTGGCTGTATGTCTGCATGGTCCTGATCAAAGCGATCCACGAGTTCGGCCACGCGTTTGCATGCAAACACTTCGGCCGGCAGTCCCACTCCGGCG
>CAZJCN010000492.1:0-1934 GCA_964544195.1 uncultured Phycisphaeraceae bacterium
GGCGACCTACATGGTTCTGGCCCCGGAACATCCCCTGGTCGATGCCATCACCACCGAGGAACATCGCCAGGCGGTGAAAGATTACCAAGCCCAGGCGGCGGCCCGTTCCGATGTGGATCGACAGGCCGAAACCAAAACCAAGACCGGTGTGTTCACCGGCGCCTACGCGCTCAACCCCGTCAACAGCGACAAGATCCCCATCTGGATCGCTGACTACGTGATGATGGGTTACGGCACCGGCGCGATCATGGCGGTCCCGGCTCACGATCAGCGTGACTTCGACTTCGCCCGGCAGTTCGGTCTGCCGATCAAGCCCGTCGTGTTGCCCACTATGGACTGGCTCAAAGAACATGCGCCGAAGGATCACGACACCTCGAATCCGCAGGAGCTTCAGGCCTTCTATCTGATGCACCCGGAAAAGTTCGACGAAGCCTTTACCGGCCACGGCGCCGGCGTGCAATCCGAAAATGACGAGGTCAGCCTCAACGGCCTGCTCACACCCGACGCCAAATCCACCATCACCAATTGGCTTGAAAAACGCGGATTCGGCAAGAAAACCGTCCAATACAAGCTGCGCGACTGGCTGTTCAGTCGACAACGCTATTGGGGCGAACCGTTCCCCATCCTCCATGCGCCGGACGGCCACATCGTGCCCGTCCCCGAATCCGAACTCCCGGTCGAGCTGCCGGAGATGGACGACTTCACCCCCCACGCCAGCGACGATCCCGACGCACCACCGCAAACACCCCTGTCTCGCGCTCCGGACAGTTGGAAATACGTCGAGCGCAACGGCGTTCGCTACACCCGCGAGCTGAACACCATGCCTCAATGGGCCGGGTCGTGCTGGTACTACCTGCGCTACCTCGATCCGCACAACGATCAGCGCTTCGTCTCGAAAGAAGCCGAGCAATACTGGATGGACGGCAACGGTGTGGACCTGTACGTCGGCGGAGCGGAACACGCCGTGCTTCACCTGCTATACGCTAGGTTCTGGCACAAGGTGCTGTATGATCTGGGGCACGTCGGCACCCCCGAGCCGTTCGGCAGATTGTTCAACCAAGGCTACATCCAGGCCTACGCTTATACAGACAGCCGGGGCGTGTATGTCCCCGCCGAGGAGGTCGAGGAACGCGACGGCCGGTTCTTCTACCAAGGTCAGCCCGTCTCCCGTGAGTTCGGCAAGATGGGCAAGAGCCTGAAGAACGCCGTCAGCCCCGACGAGGTCTGCGAGCAGTACGGCTGCGACACGCTTCGGCTATATGAGATGTACCTCGGGCCCTTGGATCAATCCAAGGTTTGGAACACGCGCGACATCATCGGTGTCCACCGATTCCTGCAACGCCTGTGGCGGAATTTCGTCAGCGAACAGACCGGCGAACTCCTGATCACTGATGAGTCGGCCGACGAAACACTACGTCGTAAGCTGCACAAGACCATCAAGCGCGTGACCGATTCAATGGAGGCCATGGCGTTCAATGTCGCGATCGCGGCGTTGATCGAACTGAACAACGAACTGGTGCCGATCAAGACGATCCCGCGTGAAGTGGCGGATGCCATGGTGCGACTGCTCTCGCCGATCGCGCCGCACATCTGCGAGGAGTTGTGGCAGCGCCTGGGCCACGAAGGCTCGATCAGCCGTGCCGACTGGCCGACCTACGACCCGGCTCTGCTGGTCGAGGACGCCATCGAATACCCGGTCCAGGTCAACGGCAAGCTGCGTGGCAAGGTCACCGTCCCCGCGGACGCCGACGATGCCGCGATCGAAGCCGCCGCCCGAGCCGAGCCCAACGTTGCCGGGCACTTGGAAGGCAAGACGGTCCGCAAGGTTATCATCGTGCCGAAGAAGCTCATTAATCTGGTTGTGGGGTAAGCGAGACAACGAATGATTCTGTTAATCGACAACTACGACAGCTTCACCTACAACCTCGTGCAGC
>CAZJCN010000493.1:0-1933 GCA_964544195.1 uncultured Phycisphaeraceae bacterium
TCAGCCGGGACGAACTGGATCGGCTGCTGGACCTGGCCGGTCGCGGCATCCGGAAACTGATCCGCATCCAGCGGGCAGCGGTGGGGTAAGCGGAATCAGGGTTGGGGTTCGCTGGTGGCGGCGGCGTTGTCTTCGGGTTTGGGTGCGCCGATGCCGGTCATGAGAATCACCGCGCCGGGAAGGGTGGACAACACGGAGCAGATGCCGATCAGCACGGACATGGCCAGCACGGTTTCCCGGTCCGCGCCGTACATCGGCAGCAGCGCGGCAAACATGGCTTCACGCACGCCCCAACCCGACATCGAGATCGGCAGCAGCATGGCGAAGATGACCGCCGGCACGACCACAAAGTAAGCGGTCAAAGGCACATCGATCCCGACCGCCAAGGCGCCGACCCAGACCACCATGATCCGCAGGACGTTGAACACGATCGACTGGACCATCCCCCAGGCGAGCAGGCCCGGCCGACCGCGGTAGACGTCGAGGCTGGCGTAAACTTTGCGCTGTTTGTCGCGGACCATGCTAAGCCAGCGTGGGGACAGCAGCTTGTCGGTGAAGCTTCTGAACGCGGGGTTCATGATCGCAACCCAGCCGGCGATCATCACGACCAGGGCGGCGGCTGCCCAGTATTCGATCCCCCCGACCTTGGCGCGGGTTTCCATGAACACGCCGAACAGCACCATCAGCGCCAGCCCGGTCAGACCGAGCAGGCGGTCCATGAGGATCGAGGTGAATGACATGGCCAGGTCACGGGTGTAGCGTGCCAGCCCGTACATCCGCACCAGTTCGATCGTCACCGCACCCAGGCCGAAGATCCCGATGAAAGCGCTTAAGTACCGCACCCGAAGCAGCGGCCAGAAGGGGATGTTGCTGGAGGTGTGCCGAAGCAGGATCAGCCACTTGTACGTGCCGTGGACGTGTTCCGCGAACAGCAAGACGAAGATCATCGCGACCATGAAAGCGTCCGCACCGCGGATCGTCTCGATGATGTTACCGATGCCGACCTTATAGAACAGGTATGTCAGCAGTCCGATGCTGACGATGGCCCGCAGGACGGCTTTCGCCCATTGTTTCGGCTGGTTGGGTGTCGGTTGCTCGGGCAAAGTTTATCTCTGAGGGTCCGAATAACTCGCGTGATGCCCCGCGCAGGGGTCAGCCTATGATCGACCTGATCCGGCTGGAATCTTTGACGGATGATAGGACATCCGCCAGACCGCTGCTGTGGAGATGAGGCGCAGTAGGGGGGGCGGTTGGTTTCAAGTGGCGGGCAATGTCTTTCTGAAGTAACGCGCTCGGGCGATATCAGTCAACGAGACGCGGCCGGTGCCCGGGAGCCGACGGACGAATTCGCCGCTGATGCGCACGATGTGTTCGGCCGAGTCGCCGGGGGTGTTCATCGGGCGGTGTGGCAGGACGCCCCACCAGAAGCCGAGGTATCCCATCTGTCCGCCGATTTGTATGGCCTCGTCTGTGCCGTCGTATTGCGGAAACGCGAGGTGGCGGACCGTTTTGTTCAGACGGGTTTCCAGCACATGCCGGCTTTGATTGAGATCGTCGGCGAGTGGCAGCGCGTCGGCACGCCGACGATCGGCAACGGTGTCATCCACGCCGGCCAACGGCAGGGGGCGGGGCCAGTCGGGAATGTAACGGTGGCCGAGCGTGTGTGACTGGAAATCGACGCAGCCGGAGTCGTGCATTTCTTGTATCTGTCGCCAGTCACACAAGCCGCCGGTGGGTTGGGCATCCGGGTCGTTCGGGTCACGGTGCAGGCCCGGACAGATGAATGCCACCGCTTTGAATCCGAATTGTTTGAGCAGGGGATATGCGACGGTGTAAAGCGTTTCCTGGCCGTCGTCGAACGTCAGGACCACGCTACGGGGTGGCGCGGGTTGTTGATTATGCAGGTGATTCGCGAGCTGGTCAGCCGTGAGCG
>CAZJCN010000494.1:0-1927 GCA_964544195.1 uncultured Phycisphaeraceae bacterium
CGACGATCGCCGCACTGGACACCTGCTGCAGGCCGAGCACCAGCCCGCCCGCTGCCAACAAAGCCATCATTCGTTTGCTGCTAAACATCTCATGTCCTCCTACAAGGTGTGTAAAACGCTGGCACAGCCACCAGCCTTAAATCCGTTCCCAGCACCACGCGTGCCGGACTGTTTTTCGAATCCGCCCGCCCGGGGTCAGCCGAACGGGCAGGGAGGAGTCTGCACGCCTTAACGCGAGCGCTTACGACGAAGCATCGTCAGGCCGCCCAGTCCCATCAGGCCCAGTGAGGCCGGCTCGGGAACCAGAGCGAGGTTGTCAAACGTCAGGTCCATCAACAGACCCGGATCGCCATTCTCAAACGTGCCCTGCAGGTGGAACACGGTCAGGTTGGAAATATCCAGACCGGGGACACCACCGGGGTTGTTGTCCTGCAGGAAGTTGGCCAACGGAACCGTCAGGGTCTGACCGGCTCCGGCCACGAGGTTATCGAAACGATAGACACGCTCGGTCCCATCACCGTCGATCAGCACGACGTTGAACTTGTCGGCCACGTTGCCGGGATTGACGTCGAGCTGAACTTCAAGCGTGTCGCTACCCGAACCGTCGACCGGAGCAGCCAGAACGTGCCAGCCGCCGCCGAAGTCATTGGCCTGGACGGTCCAGTCCGTGCCGTTGTCGGTAAACGTGCCGAAGTCCCATTGCACATACGTACCCGACAGCGCAAATCCGGTGAAATCACTCAGCACGACCGCTGCGGAGGCGGGGGCCGTAAAAGCCATCGCCGAACCAAGGACTACTGAACCAACTAAAATCTTCTTCATCACTCGATTTCTCCTTTCCTCCAAGGCATGCCCCAACACAGGGCATCGTTTATTCAAAAAGCCCGACCATGCCCGTTAAGGCACAGGCCGAACATCCCTCATTTACGCGGTGGCTCCGACGGGACCGGTCGATTCATGAACCTCCAGCCACGCCGCGGGCCGGGGACTTTCCAAAGGTTGCCTGGACTTGATCTGGTCGAACAACACGCGAAATGCTTCACGTCCCAAACTCGAAGCGTCCTGGCACACAGCCGTCATCGCGGGCAACACCGTCTGACGCAGCTCACCATCATCAAAACCCACGATGGACAGATCCTCGGGGATACGAAGCCCGATCTTCTGCGCCTCGTACATGGCCCCGACAGCCGTCATCGGATCGGTGATATACACCGCGGTGGGACGGTCTACCGCGGTGACCAACCGACGGATCAATTGCGCGCCCCCCTGCCGGTTCCCCGGCGCCCGCATCAACAGCTTGTCATCCACCTCCAGGCCGTGCTCAACGTGAGCTTCCCGGTAACCCGCCAGCCGTTCCTCATGATCAGAGTCCTGCACGATGTTCACACTGATGGCGATCCGGCGGTGCCCGAGCGACACCAGGTGTTCTACCGCCTCCCGGCTGGCCGATCGCGATTCACAATACACACAGGATGAGTCGACACCTGGGATCCGTTCACCAATCACCACCGCAGGGAACCCTTGCTCTAGAATCATTTCGCAAGCCGAGCGTGTCCCGTGCGTGGTCCGAAGGATCGCACCACGGACACCCAAGCGCTGAAACATCTGCGAATAGCTCTCACCGTTGCGGCGGGTTCGACGAAGATCAAGAATCATCAAGTGGTAGTTCGAGTCTGCCAGCGCTTCATAAAGCCCCTCGAGTACCGCCGCATCAAACGGCGAACCAAGCGACGCATCGCCTGTGTAGACATACGCCACGTTCGAGGTTTCACGCTTGCCGACCGTGGCGACGTATCGCTGCCCGTTGGCGACGGCCATCACCCGCTCTCGCAGCTCCTTGCTGACCGAAGGGTGATTGTTCAGTACACGCGATACCGTGGCGATCGATACGCCAGTCTGCCTCGCAATGTCTCTAACGGTCGACATG
>CAZJCN010000495.1:0-1926 GCA_964544195.1 uncultured Phycisphaeraceae bacterium
AGTGACCTGCCGCCCGGTCCGGCCAGCGGCGGCTCGGTGACCAGCCGGTTCGTGGCACCCAAGGCGCTGGGCGCAGCGGATCTGGCCCGGCGAAAAATCATCGAGCTTGTTGCACAGGAATGGCAGACCGATCCTGCCGGGTTGTCTCTCGCCGACGGCATCATTAAAAACGGCACGCAAGAAATGACATGGGACCAGGCCTGTCAGTTGATCTCCGACGACCGACTGACGTTCACTGTTTCCGAAGACGGCTCGTTCCGTACCCCGCCGACCGACAGCGACGCGGTTCAGTTCGCAGAAGTTGAAGTCGATACCGAAACCGGGATCGCGCGTGTGCTCAAGATCGTGGCGCTGCAGGACGTCGGCCAGGCGGTCAACCGACACACGGTTGAAAATCAGATCACCGGGGCGGTGATTCAAGGGCTGAGCTTTGCCCTGTTCGAGGACCGCCTTTTGGACCCGACGCTTGGCGCTATGGTCAATCCGAACATGGAGTACTACAAGATCGCCGGGCCGAAGGATGTGCCCGAGATCGTGCCGGTGATCTGGGTATCGCGTGAGGACGTCTCGGTGAACAGCCTCGGAGAGCCGCCGGTGGTCCCGACGCCGGGCGCGATCGCCTGTGCGGTGTACAACGCAATCGGCGTGCCGGTGCGATCCATGCCGATCACTCCCGCAAGGGTGCTCGCCGCCTTGGACGCTGTAAAAGGAGGCCGGGCATGAAATCTTTTGCCTATGACGTTGCGGGCGACTTAGCCAGTGCGCTGACCGTCCTGAACAATCCCCGGCACGAACTGAAGGCGGGCGGCATCGACCTGCTTGACCGTCTCAAGGAACGACTCGATGAACCCGATCGCATCGTATCGATCAACAACATCACCGAGTTGCGAGGCATCAGGCAGGAGGGTTATTCGTTACACATCGGCTGCCTGACGACGCTCGCGGACATCGGTCGAAGCGATCTGATCCGGGATCGTTTTTCTGCGCTGCATCACCTGGCCGGGGGCGCCGCGACGCCGCAGGTCCGTGAGCTGGCGACACTCGGCGGGAACCTGTGCCAGCGCCCGCGCTGCTGGTACTTCAGAAGTCACGACTTCAACTGCCTGAAAAAAGGCGGCGGGACGTGCTACGCGGTTGACGGTGATAACCGTTACCACGCGGTGATCGCCGGCGGGCCATGTCATATCGTGCACCCGTCCAACTGCGCCCCCGCGCTGCTGGCCGCCGACGCTGACCTGGTGATTGAAAATCGCCAAGGCCGACGCACGGTCAAGGCTGTCGATTTCTTCAAGCTTCCGAGGCAGTCGATGTATGCCGAGCACGTACTCGACATCGGCGAGGTGCTGGTCGAGGTGGTGGTCCCGAACCTGCCGACCCAGAGTGCTTCGATTGAATTGCGTGAAAAGCAGTCATTTGATTGGCCGATCGCCATGGCAGCGGTGGCACGGGTGAGGGGGCGGTGGCGCGTTTGTCTTGGTGCCGTGGCGCCGATCCCCTGGCTGAGCCAGCCCGCGATGGACGTACTCGGGTCCAGGGACGTGACGCCCGACCTGGCTGCCGAAGCCGGCGAAGCCGCCGCGAGCGAAGCCGAACCGATGAGCCATAACGCTTACAAAGTGCAACTGATCAAGGTCGCGGTGAAGCGTGCTTTGCTCGCCGCTGCGGACATCAAGGAGGCCGACTCATGAAAGTGATCCCCGGCGGAATCGACAGCGGCGATCTGCTCAACCCCAGCAGCAGCCCACCCGCTGCCTGTTGTGCGCAGCTCCGATGCAAGACCATGTACTATCGACCCGACGAACGCCCGGGCAAACTCCACGAATCCGACACCGCCATCCACTGGTGCCTGCTCACCCAGCAACCGCTAGGCCCCGACAACCGCGACGCCAGACCAAGCCTCTGCCAACCCGGTCGGCCGTGCTACCG
>CAZJCN010000496.1:0-1926 GCA_964544195.1 uncultured Phycisphaeraceae bacterium
TCGTCATCGTAGGCCGTCCCAACGTCGGCAAGTCCAGCCTGCTGAACCTGCTGGCCGGCCGTCGCGTCAGCATCGTCGAGCCGACCGCCGGTGTCACCCGGGACCGGGTCAGCACGGTCGTCACAATCCCCTCGCCGGAGCGCGACACCACCCACAAGGCTGAAGTCATCGACACAGGCGGACTCGGGCTGACCGACAACCAGCATCTGACCCCCAAGATCGAACGCCAGATCGCCCAAGGCCTTGGCCAAGCTGACCTGGTCCTGTTTGTCGTCGATGCTCAGGCCGGCATCACCCCACTGGATGAAACGGTCGCCCGGCTGATCCGTACCAGCGGTGCCAACAAGCCCGTCCTGCTGATCGCCAACAAGGTCGATGACGCCAAGCACGAACCGTTGATGTACGACGCGATGCAGTTAGGCTTCGGCGAACCGATCCCGCTCGCTGCCATCACCGGCCGGAACAAACACGAGCTCTACGACCGTATCTATGAATCCATTGACTTTTCCCGGTACACGGAAGACATCAGTGACGAAGAGACCGGCCCCCTGATCGCTCTGGTCGGCAAGCGCAACGCCGGGAAAAGCACCATGGTCAACGCGCTGGCCGGAGAGGAACGAGTCATCGTCAGCGAGATCGAAGGCACCACCCGAGACGCGGTTGACGTGCGTTTCGAGATGGACGGCCGAATCTTCACCGCCATCGACACCGCCGGCGTCCGCAAACGAAAGAGCCTCGCAGACGATATCGAGTACTACTCGATGCACCGTGCCCTGCGCAGTGTGCGACGGGCCGATGTCTGTCTGCTTCTGATCGACGCCACCGTCCCGGTCAGCCAGGTGGACCGCAAGCTCGTCAACGAGATCAACGAGCATTACCGCCCGACCGTGATCGTCGTGAATAAATGGGACCTGGCCGAGGATAAAAGCTCGCAGGAAGCCTACGTCGAATACCTCGACAAGGAGCTGGCTGGATTGAGCTTCGCCCCCATCGTGTTCACATCCGCCAGCCGGGGTGAGGGGATGCGTGAAGCGATCGGGCTGGCGATGAATCTTTATGAGCAGGCCCGCCACCGAACCCCCACAGCCGAGCTGAACCGGGCCGTACAGGCGGTCCTCGCCCAAGGCGCGCCTCGTTCCAAGCTCGGCAAGCAGCCCAAGATTTATTACGCCACGCAGACCGACATCGACCCGCCGACAATAGCATTGTTCGTCAACGCCCCTGAACTGTTCGATAAGAACTACCTGCGATATTTCGTGAACCACCTGCGGGACCTGGTCGCCTATTCCGAGGTGCCGATCCGCATCGTCGTCCGTGGCAAGCAGCACGTCCCTGAGGACGCCGAGATCTAGGCCGTCACCCGGCATCCGGCGATCCTTTCTCGACCCGGGGTTCATAAAAAGACTTTGTGGTGATATAATTCGGCTCTTTATTATCCACGGCCGAGCGCCGTTCTGATGATTAAATTTTATGGGAGCCTGCTCATGTCCGACCCGGTGAAGTTCCTGCTCGACGAATCACAGATCCCCACCCACTGGTACAACATCCAGGCGGACCTGCCCACCCCGCTGCCCCCGATCCTGCACCCCGGAACCGGGCAGCCGGCCTCCCCGGCCGACCTCGAGCCGATCTTCCCCAAAACCCTGATCGAGCAGGAAGTCACCACCGAGCGCGAAGTCGAGATCCCCGAGCCGGTCCGACAGCTCTACCGGCAGTGGCGCCCCAGCCCGCTGTTCCGTGCCCACCGACTGGAAAAAGCCTTGGGTACACCGGCCAAGATCTACTACAAGTACGAAGGCGTCTCACCCGCCGGCTCGCACAAGCCCAACACCGCCTTGCCTCAGGCCTGGTACAACAAAGAGGCGGGCGTGAAAAAACTGACCACCGAAACCGGTGCCGGGCAGTGGGGCTCCTCCCTGGCCTTGG
>CAZJCN010000497.1:0-1913 GCA_964544195.1 uncultured Phycisphaeraceae bacterium
TCACGCAGCCCGTGACGCGGCGGCAGGCCGAGCATCAGGTTTCGGCGTCGCCTGTCACGTCGAGACTGGATGCGCTGTTCATGTGATTCGATCACCAACCCGTCGAGTTGATTGAGTGTCTGACGATCCTCCACGCGCACCAACGCCCACGGCCCGTCGGTCGTCACGGCAAACCCCCGCAACGCAACCCCCTTCGGAAGGCTGGGTGCTACCCGATCACGAAACACCCACCCGTCCTGCAAAGGTGACGGCACCGCCCGGATCGTCTGCAACTGCCCGTTCTGGTACACCAGCCAGAGCGTGCGCCCCAAACACGCAAGCCCCTTGGGATGGATCGCTCCCCGAACGGTCAGCCCGATATGCAAACGCGTCGGCGGCTCGGTCAACACATGATGAAGCACCGTATGCACATCAGGCTGGTCCTGCCTCGGCTCCAGCAACCAGATGCCATGACTGTCACCCGCTGCGGGTAGAGACTGCCCCTCGGCCGGGGATACACTCCACAACACACAGACCCACATCGCCAGCCAAAGCATCGCCGCTTTCATGTATCGTCTGCCTCTTCGCATCGTCACCGCGTCAAGGTAGCCCATCCGCGACCTTCCAGCCAACCCCCGCCGCTTGACGCACACCACCCCGCTTCGGATACCATGCCTCACCATGCTGAGATACCGGCTCATCTTCGGCCCGATCATGATCGCCGCACTGATCGGGATTTTCCTGCTCGATGCGAAACTCGACAGCATCGACCTCACCGACACCCCCCTCCAAACCCTGTTCCTCGGCCGAACGTACCTGCCCTCCGGTCTGCTGCTGCTGTTGTGCTTCGCCCTGACCGTCGTCCTCGGTGCACGCGAGTTGTGCGGCATCTTCCGTGCCAAGGGCGTCATGATCGACACCCCCGTCATCGTGCTCAGTGGGCTGCTGGGCTTGGGGCTCTTCTACGCCATCCCACACTGGATCGACACCCAAACCGCCGTGGCCATCTACGGCTCGGCCATGACCGGCCTGTTCCTCGCCAGCCTCATCATCCACAGCCGGATGGGGCGAACCCAAGGCGTCATCCACGCCGCCGCCGCCGCCATGTTCACCTTCGTCTACCTCGGCGTCCTGCCCGGCTACCTCATGGCGATCCGATCCTGGCACTCCGCATGGATCCTCGTCGCCATCATCGGCATCACCAAGGCCTGCGACATCGGCGCCTACTTCACCGGCATGGCCATCGGAAAACACAAGCTCATCCCCTGGCTCAGCCCCGGCAAGACCTGGGAAGGACTGATCGGCGGGATGATCTTTTCCGCCATCCTCGCCACTGCACTGGCGATGCTGGCCAACGCCGAAAAAGTCGGCGGCTACTGGCACCGGATCGACGGCACCCGCGAATTCGTGCACATCCACTACCCCCTCTGGTTCGCCGCGATCAGTGGCCTGATCATCGGGCTGGTCGGCCAGTTCGGCGACCTCGTCGCCAGCCTCTTCAAGCGAGACGCCGGCATCAAGGATTCCGGACGATCCATCCCCGGCTTCGGCGGCGTGCTCGACGTCGTCGATTCCCCCATCGTCGTCGCCCCCTTCGCCTACTGGCTGCTCATGCTCGCCCGCCAGCTCTGACCCCCGAAACCCGCTCACCCCACCCGTATCCCGGGTACGCCCCCAACCAGGAACATATTTATCGCCCCCGCCCTTGCCGAGTTTAATGCCCAGCGATAACCTGTTGACGATATAATCCATAGGCCTGAGTCGGCCGGGGCGTGGATGCTGCGCCTCGACCGCGACATGACGTGCCGGGTGCGTGACCCGGCAAGGCCCGGCCGGCAGGACAAACCAAACCCCTGCCCGCCAACGAAGAAATGGTTTGTTTTAGTCTGAAAGGTTGCTCCCATCGCTAGAGGACGTTCCCGACCCCAGCCACG
>CAZJCN010000498.1:0-1905 GCA_964544195.1 uncultured Phycisphaeraceae bacterium
CTCGCTCAGCGCAGCAATCGGCGCCGACCCGATGATTTCAGCGAGCCATCCGTGCGTTTTCGGCATGTCCAAGAATAGGGTAGCAGCAGGGCAGAGTGCTGAAAAACCGACCTGTTCACCATCTGCGGGGGGTTGGTTTCATGGTTTGCCTGGAGGTCAATCGTCATCCTCCGGCGGGACGGGTCGGCCGGTCTTCATCGCCCGGATGATTGGGACCACATACTGATCGGGGGCGGGCGGTGCCGGTTTGGGAACGACCAACTCCGGCACATCCTCCAGCACGCGTGTCATGGCGATCTCGTCACAGGCCTGGTTCTTCGGGCATCGCACACACTCGCTCCAGACCTTCAAAGGCAGCGTCTGTCGGTCCACCACCGCAAAACCGAGTTTCTCGAAAAACGCCCGTTCGTAGGTCAGTGTCATAATCGTGCGGATGCCAAGTTCCCGTGCCTCCGCCACGCAAGCCTCGACCAGTTTTCGGCCAAGCCCTTTGCCGCGTTGGCTCGGTTCGACCGCCAGAGCGCAGATTTCCGCCAGGTTCGCCCAGACGATGCTCAGCCCGCACACGCCGACCACCCGGCCGCCTTCGTCCGCTACGTGAAACTCGCGCACGTTTTCATACAACGACGCCAGGGATCGGGGCAGCATCAGCCCGAACTCGGCGCAGTCGTTGATGATCTTGCCCATTGCGGGCACGTCGGCAACCGTGGCTCGTCGGATCGTCATGCGGGGATTATAGACGGGCTGGCGTAAACCGTGGCACGGTCGATTTATTTCTGGTTCGATATGCCGGGAGCCTTAATCCTTAAGAACCTGCTTGACCTTGGCCTCATCCCAGATTTCAACGCCCAGTTGCCGGGCCTTGTCGAGCTTGCTGCCCGGGTTTTCGCCGACCATGAGGATGTCGGTCTTGCTCGACACGCTGCCGGTGACCTTGGCACCGAGCCGGGTGAGTTTGTCTTTCAGTTCGTTTCGGTCCCATGCCTCGAATGTGCCGGTGATGACGATGGTTTTCCCTTTGACGGGGGACGATTCGTCAGTCGATTGCGGCATATCTTCGGTCAGCCTGACGCCTGCGTCTTTCAGTTCCCGGATGACATGTTGCCCGGCCTTGCTGTGCAGGAAAGTATGCAGAGATTCCGCGGTGATGGGGCCGATATCCGGGACCTCGGCGATCTGCTCGGGGGTCGCCTTGAGTAGTGTGTCGATATCCCCGAAGTGCTGCGCCAGCGCCAAAGCAGCGGCACCGCCGATCTGCCGAATGCCCAGCCCGGCCAGCACCCGCGCCAGGCCGCGCGACTTGCTGGCTTCGATCCCGGCTAAAAGGTTGTCCACCTTTTTCTCACCCATGCGTTCGAGCTTGAGTAATTGATCGCGTTTGGTTTTCAGTGCGTAAAGATCACCGAAGGAATTCAACAGGCCGGCATCGACTAGCTGATGGATCACCTTTTCGCCCAGGCCGTCGATGTCCATCTGGTTTCGACCGACGAACCAGATCAGCTTCTCGCGGAATTGGGCGGGACATTCCGGATTGACGCAACGGTGCGCCGCTTCATCTTCCGGACGGACGATCGGTTGGCCGCAACTCGGACACTTTGCCGGCGGCCTGATCGGTTTGGCATCTCGAGGGCGTTTGTCTTTTACGACCTTGACCACCTGCGGGATGATCTCGCCGGCCTTTTCGATGACGACCGTATCGCCGATGCGGATGTCTTTCCGCTCGATCTCGTCCATGTTGTGCAGCGTGGCGTGCTGCACGGTTGTCCCGGCGAGGAACACCGGTTCCATCGTGGCCCGTGGTGTCAGTCGCCCGGTCTTGCCTACCTGCCAATCGACCTTCAGCAGCACCGTTTCCGCCTGCTCCGCGGCATACTTGTACGCGATGCACCAGCGCGGCGACTTGCT
>CAZJCN010000499.1:0-1905 GCA_964544195.1 uncultured Phycisphaeraceae bacterium
TGGCGATGTAATAATCCGCCAGCCAGAGCGTGCAGATGAACCACGGATTCCCAGGCACGTTCTTCACATCGTTGGAGACCTGGTGATAGTAGTCGTTGGTGTATCGGGCGATGCCGCCGACGCCGGTCTTGATCCATAGTTCCTCAGCGATGGCGTCCATCGTGGCCTCGACCCGTTCGTCGCGTGGGTCCAGCATGCCCATCGCCCAGATGGCATAAAGCGAGCTGTCCAGGATAGGGTCCGGTTCGTAAGCGACGGCTTGATCACCCGGGAAGTCGTTCTCGCTTTCGGGGGTTCGTCCCGTCATGACCTGTGCGATCATCTGGGCGGTACGGTCCGCGTCCAAGGGCGTAATTCGCCGCAGGAATCGCCCGTGTTCCTTCGACCAGAAATAGTCTGAAAAAGCGTCCTTGACCTCTTGTGCGGCTTGGGCGTAGGCGGTGGACCGTCGGGTATCGCCGAAACAGACCGCGAACTGCCATGCTGCCTTAAGCCCGGCATAGACGGTGGCGACGGTAAAGGCGTGGACGCCCCAGCGTTCCTCCCACAGGTCGTAGCTGGGTAAGGGAAGCCGGCTGTCGGGATCACGGTAACGCACCATGAAGTCCGCAGCCTTCTGTACCACATCGACCCATAACGGACGCATGAACTCGATATCGCGGTAGCGGACGAAATGCCGCCAGAGTGACCAGACGACCAGTGCGGTTTCATCCTCCTGGATAGGCAGCTGTGGCCGACCGTCGGCCACCCACGGGTGCCAGCTCGAAGCCGGTGACCCGTCGGGGTTGTACTTATGCAGGAACATGCCCGAATCGGTGATGGTACGGGAACAGAAGCTGAAGAAGCTGCGTGCCACATCAGGGAAACCGGCCGCGTCCATGGCATCGGCGACGAAGGCGCCGTCTCTGGGCCAGAGGTAGGAATAAGTGTCCCGCGAAAACTGGAGGATGTCCGAGTCGTTGGCTGCGATGATGGCGCCGCTGTTATCGATCTGAGTCCGCACCACCAGCAGCGAGCGTTTATACAGCTCGGTGACGGGGTCTGGCAGGGCACCGGCCCGGTCGTTCTCGAACTTGGCACGGGATGCCGCCAGCCAGAGGCGCCAGTATGCATTGGTCCGATCGATCACGCCCTGCGGGCCGACCCGGTGCAGGAACCGGTGGATTTCCTGCATGTGCTTCATGTTCTTGCCACAACCCAGCACCATGTAAATCGTGCGTGTGGCGCCCGGCTCAAGATGGATGCGGGTTAGCATGGTGGAATCCACCGCCCCCTGTGCGATCGGGTTGTTCCCGAGTTCGCCATCTTCGGCATCGCGCCAGGTTCCTTCGGCACCGTTGAACCCGGCGTTGCCTGTGGCGTACTGGTCGATCTGGTGTTGTGAGCCGTGGTAAAAGCTGGCGAGAATGTACCGCTTTTTCCGGTAGTGGATCAGGCTGCGGAGCTTGGGATCGTAGTACGCGGTATCGCCGACGCGTGTGCCATACATGTTGAAATCATGGTGATGAACAACACTGACATCACGAGATTGATCGGTGAGATTTCGCAGGTCAATCCGACGGACCAGAACCGGGCGGTGAAAATCAACGACATCCTGGCAGGTCAGTACCAGCCCCAAGCGAGGGTGCTTCAGGATGACGTGGGTGCAGAGGGTGTCGGGGACGTATTTTCGCTCGATCTCCCAGCCGGGGTCATCGGTCCATAGCAGGCGTTGTCGTCGCCGTTCTTCGGGGATAGCCGGCGGGGTGTCATCGATCAGGTTGGTCCATACCCCAAAGCGGGAAGGGCCGCTGCCGGCGTGGTTTTCCTGCCCGACATGGGGGTAATACAGGTCGCGGATGCGGTATCGCTCGTCAAAGGTGACGAGCATCTGGCCGTTGCCGACAGGGATGTCACGTGGCATGC
>CAZJCN010000500.1:0-1900 GCA_964544195.1 uncultured Phycisphaeraceae bacterium
ACATCCGCGAATACACGGACAACAAGCATCAGAAAGTGGATCAGCCGCCTTTTGGGGGTGGGCCGGGCATGGTGATCCAGTGTCAACCGGTCTGGGATGCGGTGATGGCGGTCGAGGCTCAGGACCCCAGGCCGGCCACCCGGATCCTCCTGACCCCGCAAGGCACGGTTTTGACACAACCGCTGGTTGAAGAACTCGCACAACAACCACGCCTGCTTCTGATCGCGGGCCATTACGAGGGGATCGATGAGCGAGTCATTCAAAAGCTGGCACCCATCCGCGAGATCAGCATCGGGGATTACGTTCTGTCGGGCGGGGAGCTGCCGGCCATGGTGCTGATCGATGCTGTGGTTCGTCTGCTGCCGGGGGCCTTGGGGCATGAAGACTCGGCCCATCACGACAGCTTTTCGCCCGGGGCTGACCGTCTGTTGGATCATCCGCATTACACCCGTCCGAGGACCTGGCAGGGCATGGATGTGCCTGACGTTCTGCTCAGCGGGGATCATGCCAGGATCGAGGCCTGGCGCCGTGAGCAGGCTTTGAAACGGACCCGTGAACGTCGGCCGGACCTGCTCGGGGAAGGGCCGTCAGGATGACGGCGGATCATCGTTACCTATTGTCAGATCGTGCTTTAGGCGTGTAGCGACGACCCGTTTTGCCCCTGACTGAAGCGGGGGTTATACTACTTGGCTCGACCAACGGGCCGGTGGGGTCTGTTTGGTTGACTTGGCACCCCGACTTCTCGACACCCTTTTGATGGAAGACTCGCCATGAGCGACGCGATTATCCAAGCCGTCCAGCAGGCCCAGATGAAGAAAGACCTGCCCGTGATCAGCATCGGCGACACGATCGATGTGCATGTGCGGATCATCGAGGGCAGCAAAGAGCGTATCCAGGTATTCACCGGCGTCGTGATCAAGCGGCAGGGCTCCGGGTTGGAGCAGACCATCACGGTCCGCCGGATCGTCGCGAACGAGGGCGTGGAGCGGACCTTCCCGATCCATTCGCCGCGGATCGCCAAGATCGAGATCAAGCGTCACGGCCACACCCGTCGCAGCAAGCTCTACTACCTGCGTGAGCGGGTGGGCAAGAAGCGTCGGCTGCGAGACCGCCGCCGTGGTCTGGGCTGGTTGACGGATCAGCAGGAGAAGGCTGAACAGGCCCGAGCCGAAGCCGAGGCGAAGGAGCAAGCCGCCGAGGAGACCGCCAAGGCCGAGACCGCCGCGGAGTAAGTTCGGCTTCGCTTCACCGATCGGCGTGGGGACACGCCGGCTGGTTTCAGAGGAAACACACGCCCCGCCGACCCACCAAGGACCGGCGGGGTTTTTTTGATAGGATTGCCGACTCATGAATCCATCGCCATCCCAAGATCAGGACAACGCCCCTCAGCACTCGAACCGCGACCTGCTTGCCGACCGTCGCGCCAAGCTCGAGAAACTGCGGACGGAGTTCGGCATCGACCCGTTCGGCGGACGGATCGACGGTCTGACCCCTTTGGCGGAAGCCAAAGCCCGTTATGACGAGGCGGCCGACGAAGCCCACAAGGCCGACCCCGACGATGACCGTCGGCCGGTGGTTCGTGTCGCAGGTCGTGTGATGCAGCACCGGGTGATGGGCAACCTGATATTCATGTTGTTGCGTGACGCCAGTGGCGACCTTCAATTGGCGGTCAGTAAAAAACTGGTTGGCCCTGAGGCTTTCAAAGTCGCCAAGCTGGCCGAGCTGTCCGACATCGTGACGGCCTATGGTCCGCTCGCCAGGACCAAGACCGGTGAGATCACCATTTGGGCAGATCAGAGCGCGAAGTCAAAGCTGCCGTCTTCAGATGGGGATGAGGAACTGCCGGCCTTCACGGTGGCGGTCAAAAGCCTGGCCCTGCCCCCCGGCAAGTATCACGGCC
>CAZJCN010000501.1:0-1884 GCA_964544195.1 uncultured Phycisphaeraceae bacterium
CAGCGCGTGCCATATCGCGCCTCAAAATGCCATATCGCGCGCCGCGCTACAGCCGACCGAAACAAAAAACCCTGTATTTCTCGGGAAAAACCGCAAAAACAAGGGGAAAAAAGCGGAGAGGGTGGGATTCGAACCCACGATAGGGACAGGCCCTATACTGGTTTTCGAAACCAGCTCCTTCAGCCGCTCGGACACCTCTCCGAAGGGTCAGACCGGCTCGGCCGGCCCGGCAGGAGGGACATGATAGCGAGATTTACCCCCGGCTGCGAGTGGTGGCGATGCCCGAAATCCGCCCCCTGCGTTCCACGAGGCGACAGTCCGCTCTGACCGCGATATCGAGGCTGGTCGCTCGCTATGGACGGAAGTCGCCGTAACGGCACGCCCGTCACATCGACGACCCGGCTTCATCCAGAGTCAGATCGAGGTCCATCGCGTGCGCCACTTTGTCAAGCTGGTCTCTGAGCTGATCGAGGGGGATGTTCGAGGGAGCGTGCAGGGTCGCGTTGGCCTTGAACAGAGGCTCGCCGGTCATCGGAGCGCTGGAGACCTGCGTGTAAAACTCGATGACATTGACGCCATGCTGCGCCAGCGCGTGCGAGATGTCCCGGACGATCCCCGGACGATCGTGGCCGATGAAGGTCAGCGTAAGTGTCCGCGGGCTGGCGTCGATCGGCTGGTCATCAGCCGACTCAACAACAACATGCAGGCCCGCTGATTGAAGCTGCCCAAGCGCTTCGGTCAGTGCCTGCGTCTGATCATGGGGGACATCCACGCACAGGACGCCGGCGAACTTACCTGCCAGGCGGGCCATCCGAGACTCGAGCCAGTTGGCTTGATGCTTCGAAACGGTCTGGGCCAGCGTTTCAACCAGACCGGGCCGATCCGGGCCGATGACCGTCAGGACGAGAGAATGTTTCATAGCCGGCTCCAATCGTTACGATACCGATACGGAGCTGGCGATTATAACTTGAAACACATACCCCACGGGCATCATCACACGCTCGATCCGTGACGATGCACAATCCCCATCATCCTTCGCGGATGTCAACCTCGGCTGGTGCTGATTTCTTCTCAAATCCCGATCAGGCGGTCAGGCCCCACAGATAAGTGGCATGGCTTCGGTGTGACCGTCTGGCATCCCGGATCCGATTGATCTGTCGGCGAACCGTTCGCTTCATCCGGGCACCGGCCTTGTCGATGGCGGTGTAGATATCGTGATGATGCTGTTCCACGATGACCGGTTCACGGTGCAACAGGAACACTTCGATATGGCACCGCTTCGTGCCCGGGCCATGCGGCCCGCTGATGTCGTCCAGCCGAACAATGACTTTTTTAATCCGATCTTCGAAACGATCGAGGCTGGAATTGAGGCGGTGGGTCACATATTCCGCCAGGCTTGAGGAGAGGTCCAGATGTACGCCGATGACATGAATCTGCATGCGTCCGCTCCGTAAAGAGAAAGGGCTGTCGGTCACATGACACTACTCCTATTATGCCCCACAGGTTCGCCAAATCCAAGGGAAATTGAACAGGAACCGATAAGTCATCAGTTATCCACCATCACACCTTTGAGGGCGAATATATACGGTGTTTAATAGGTTTAGCTGACAGAAGCACTAATGCACTTGTGCATTCTTACGGGGCTTCCGGGGGTGTCGTGGCGGGACCAACCAGAAGGATAACAGCACCGCCAAACCGAACAGGCTGTAAGCGGTCGTAAAGACCCAGGGCGGGGCCTGATAGAAGATCAGCCTGTGCAGGTGATCGGCGATAAACCCCATCTCGTAGCCGGCCTGCCCCGCCTGACGCCTCAGGTAATTTTCCAGTGTGGTCAACGGACAGGCGATCCCGAACCACGCCTGCAACACCACGATCAGGATCGCG
>CAZJCN010000502.1:0-1884 GCA_964544195.1 uncultured Phycisphaeraceae bacterium
GTGACACTCCCAGGCGTTGCATCTGCGGCATCATCACGAGGAATCGGCCGGGGATTGACAGGTAACTGGTCAGGGTCGGTCCTTTGGTACCTATCCCTTCTTTAAGGACTTGGACGAGGATGTCCTGACCTCGCTTGAGGCATTTTTGGATCGGTGGGCGTTCGTGTCGCGGTGTTTTACTGCCGACCTGTTCGGTATCTTCGTGGTGTTTGCCGGAAAAGTAACTCGGGTGCAGATCGGTAATATGCAGGAAGCCGTTGCGTCCCTGGCCGAAATCGACAAAAGCTGCCTGGATGGATGGCTCGACGTTGGTAACCTTGCCTTTGTAGATATTCCCGACTGTGGACCCGGCGCTGGCACGCTCCTGGTAAAACTCTTCAAGCTTCCCGTCCACGACGATCGCGATACGACACTCTTCGCCGGGAACATAGTTAATCAACATCTCGGTGTTTGACATGACGGTTTCTGCCGCCATATCGACGATGGCCGATCTGTCCCCCGCATAGCACCACCACACCCGACCGGCATATTGCCGAACGTGTCGATTGGAGGTTCATGCTTGGGGCGTCTCGGATTCACGCCGACTGGCAACAGCTTTCGTAAGTTGGCGACGTTCACGCTCCAGCAGGGTTGGGTTGTTCTGCGAGCGATCCGGCCGCGGGTTCGGGTTCTCCCAACGTCCTTCAGCCGATAGCACGTCTATCGAAGACGTCGGGCATGACTTTATTCAACTGGTCACGCAGGTAATTTGCGACCTCCCTGTCCGAATCAAAGGTGAGGGCCTTCCTGGCCACCCGCCTGCATTGGTCTATGGTCACCGACCGGATGATCTGCTTGATCTCCGGCAGGGCGGGGGGGGTCAGCGACAGGGTCCGCAGCCCCAGCCCCAACAACAGCATAGTATACTCCGGCGAACTGGCCATTTCCCCGCAGAGGCTGACCTCCACGTTCGCTTTATCCCCAGCTCGCGCCACTTCACGTATCAGATTCAGGATCGCCGGGTGGGCTGCCGAGTACAGGCTCGCGATCCGCTCATTACCACGGTCGACCGCCACCGTGTACTGAATCAGGTCGTTGGTTCCGATCGACAGGAAATCGACCTCTCGGCAGAACGTCTTGACCTGGATCGCCACCGAGGGGACTTCCACCATAATCCCCACGGGGATGTTCTCCTGATAATCCGCTCCCACCTCGTCCAGGTCTTCCATGACATCGCCAAGGATCATCCTCGCCTGACGCAACTCCATGATGTTGCTGATCAGTGGAAACATGATCTTGACCGGACCGGCGACTGATGCCCTCAAGATCGCGCGGAGCTGAGTCTTGAATAAGGGCAGGTTCTGCAGGCATAGCCGGATGGACCGACATCCCAGGAACGGATTCCGTTCTCCGGGGTCCGGTCCGGTGATATTCGGGTCTAATTTATCCGCGCCCAGGTCCAGCGTTCGGATCGTCAACGGCCTTCCGTCGAGTTTCCGGATCGCCTCGACATAAGTTTCGTACTGCTCGTCTTCCGTTGGGGGCGTTTCCGCAGCCAGGAAAAGAAACTCGGTGCGATACAAGCCGATGCCTGCCGCGCCGTTCTGAACAGCCAAGGGGATCTCGTCGGGGAACTCGATGTTGGCCAGCAGCTGGATGTGCGTGCCGTCACGGGTTTCGGCGGGAAGCTCGCGGATCTTGCCGAGGCGATCTTCGAACGCGCTCATGCGCTTGGCTTCTTTCCGCGAGATCATCAGCTGCTCGGCGTCAGGATTGACAATCACGACACCCCGCTGTCCGTCCACAACGACGGTATCGCCGGTGTTGACCGAGGAGGTGATGTCTTCAAGGCCGACGATGGCCGGAATGCCTAAAGCGTGAGCCAGGATAGCGGTGTGACTGGTC
>CAZJCN010000503.1:0-1881 GCA_964544195.1 uncultured Phycisphaeraceae bacterium
CGCACCATCTCGGCCGACCCGTCCTGCGAATCACAATCGACCACCACGACGTGCAGGGTGACATCCGGCCCCGCCCAGCGGTCCACCCCCACCAGGCAACGCGCCAGATCGTCGCGGCTGTTGTAGGCCACGATCAAAACAGCCACTTCGCACGGCTTATCTCGATGATCTGAATCAGACATCTCAATCATGACGGGGAGTGTCGGCCGATTCGTCGGGCAGTTCGCCAAGGCCCTGCTTCTGCATCAGGATACCGACATGCTGCGCCAGCGTGGTGATCCGGCGTTCCTGCACACTGACGATCGAAAGCAGCTTGAAGATCATCAGCATGAAGAAGGTGGTCACGCCGATCAGGGCCAATGTTCGGTAGTCGATATCCAGCAGGTCAGCCAGGTAACCGACGCCGTCACGCCACAACGCCAACAACAGAAACGGCAACCCGGTCAGCACAAAAATCAATGCATAACGCTCCTTGAGTCTGCCGGCCCGCAGGCTGCGCAGGGCCATGAACAGGATCGTCGCACCGATAGCCAGAACGATCAGGTTACGCAGGATGATCATCGTCGCCTCGCTTGTGTTTCGGGCCAGGGTCGGCGGGCCATGTCCAGCAGCAACGCCAGGCTCACCTTGAGGATGTAGAACACGCCTTTGATAAAGGGGATGCTGGTACGTCCGGTCGTGCGCGGCCGCATCCTGACCGGAATTTCCTCGATGCGGAACCCGGCCCGGTGCAGCAGCAGGATCACCTCCGGCTCGGGATAGTCTTCCGGGTACCACCGGGCAAACGCTTCGATCACTTCACGATTGCAGGCGCGAAAACCCGACGTGCAATCCGTGACACGCAAACCCGACAGCAACCGCAACACCGACCTGACCACGCGGATCCCCACCGCGCGTGAGGCTGGCGGCAGGTAGCTCGGGTCATCCGACAAAAACCGGGAGCCGATGACCATATCCGCGCCGGTGGTCTGTAACGCTTCGATCAACGTACTTGCCTGATCCGCAGGGTGTTGGCCGTCCCCATCGATCTGGATCGCGATGTTGTAGCCGTGCAACCTGGCATAACGATACCCGGCCTGCATCGCCCCCCCGATCCCCAGGTTGAAAAGCAACCGCAAGACGACCGCATCGTCGGGCACACGCCGATGTGTGCCGTCGGTTGACCCGTCATCCACAACCAGTACGTCCGCCTCAGGCAGATGTTGACGGATATCACGGACCACGTCGGCGATACTCTCCGCCTCGTTGAAAGCCGGGACGATTGCGATGCATCGCTGAACGGGGTTGTGTTGCAACGTTTCGGTCATGGCCGAACCAGGTGAACGGATCACGGGCAGTATATAAACAACCCCGGACTCACGTCCGGGGCGGATCAGGTCGAATCATGGATGTGGGGCCGTTCGCACACTCAGTGCGGCATCGGGTACCGCTGACACAGATCACGAACCTCTTCGCGGACTTTGGCGATCGTGGATTCATCACCGTTGCTGGAAATCACCCGGTGCATCAGCTCGGCGACGGCGGGCATGTCCGCCTCTTTCAGACCGCGCGTCGTCAGCGCCGGCGTACCGAGTCGGATCCCGCTGGTCTGGAACGGCGAACGCTCATCGCCGGGAACGGTGTTCTTGTTCACGATGATGCCGGCCTGCTCCAGCCAGAGCGCAGCCTGCTTGCCGGTCAGGTCGGGATGTGTCTTTCGGAAATCAATCACCATCAGGTGATTGTCCGTCCCGTTGGAGGTCAGCCGATAGCCGTGCTTCATCAACGCCTCGGCGAGGGCGGCGGCGTTTCGGACGATCTGCAGCCCGTAGGCTTTGAACTCGGGTTTGAGGGCTTCGCCGAACGCAACAGCCTTGCCGGCAATCGCGTGCATCAGCGGGC
>CAZJCN010000504.1:0-1872 GCA_964544195.1 uncultured Phycisphaeraceae bacterium
CCAACCGAATCAGCACCATTGCTGCCGGAAACAGCAGGTGAATTGAGTAACCACCAATACAAGGGCGGAATAACAGATGGCCATTGATAACGACCCAACCCGTTGCACGTTCGAGCGCATACCGACGCTTGTTCTTGAGGATTCTGCGCAGGTCAGTCGGGAGGTGGCGGCCCTGATTGCCGACCTGATCCGCTCCCGCGCTGCCGAGGGCAGGCACGCGGTTCTGGGCCTGGCGACCGGGTCGACCCCGACCGAGGTGTACGACGAATTGATCCGCATGCACCGTGAGGAAGGCTTGTCGTTCAGGAACGTCATCACGTTTAATCTGGACGAGTATTACCCGATGCAGCCGAACGAGCTGCAGAGTTATGTCCGGTTCATGAAGGAGCACCTGTTCGATCATGTCGATATCGACATGAAGAACGTCCACATCCCGGACGGCACGCTTGCGCCTGAGGAGGTGCCGCATTTCTGCAAGGCATATGAACAGGCGGTCGAGGATGCCGGCGGAATTGATATCCAGATCCTGGGTATCGGGCGCACGGGACATATCGGCTTCAATGAGCCGGGGTCGGGCAAGGACAGCCGAACGCGACTGATCTGGCTTGATCAGTTGACTCGGCAGGATGCCGCGAGTGACTTCTTCGGCGTGGAGCATGTGCCACACAAGGCGATCACGATGGGGGTCGGCACGATCCTGTCCGCCCGGAAGGTTGTGATGATGGCGTTCGGTGAAGGCAAAGCCCCGATCGTGCGCCAGGCGGTGGAAGGGCCGATCACCGATCACGTCGCCGCCAGTTTCCTTCAGGAACACCCTGATGCCCACGTCTACCTCGATACCGCGGCCGCTGCCAAGCTGACACGGTTTGAGACACCTTGGAAATGCGGTCCGGTCGATTGGACACCCACACAGATCCGTAACGCCATCATCTGGCTGGCCCAGAAGACCGGCAAGGCGATCCTCAAGCTGACCGACGAGGATTACAACGAGAATCACCTGCAGGATCTGCTCGCTGATCAGGGGCCTGCTTATGAGATCAACCTCAAGGTGTTTCGGTCTATGCAGGCGACGATCACCGGCTGGCCGGGTGGGCGGCCCAAGGGCCAAGGCGGTATTGCCCCGGGTCCAAGAAATGTGCCGGATGATGTCTTCCCCAAGCGAGTGCTGATTTTCTCACCTCACCCGGATGACGATGTGATCTCGATGGGCGGGACTTTCATCCGTCTGTGCGACCAGGGGCACGAAGTTCACGTGGCATACCAGGTGTCGGGCGCGATCGCGGTGTTCGACGACGATGCGATCCGTTTTGCCGACTTCGCCTCGGAGTTCAATCATCTGTTCGGGATCGATAAGACCAAGACCGAGCAGATCGAACAGCACCTCGAAGAGTTTCTCAAACATAAGAAACCCGGGCAGGTCGATTCGGACATCACACAGAAGATCAAAGCCTTGATCCGACGTGGCGAGGCACGAGCAGCGGCTCGGTACTGTGGTGTCCCGGCTGAGCGGTGTCACTTTATGGATATGCCGTTCTATGAGACCGGCACGGTCCGCAAGAAACCGTTGAGCGAGGAGGACATCCGGCTCACCGTCGAGCTGCTTGAGAAGGTTCGACCTCACCAGATATACGCGGCGGGCGACCTGTCTGATCCGCACGGCACCCACCGGGTGTGCCTCTCGGCGATCTTCCAGGCTTTGCAACGCGTTCGTGATCGTGACTGGGCGAAAGGACTCGAAGTCTGGCTGTACCGTGGCGCCTGGCAGGAGTGGGAGCCGCAGCAGATCGAGATGGCGGTGCCGCTGTCGCCCGGTGAACTGGAACGCAAGAAGCAGGCGATCTTCAAGCACGAGTCGCAGAAAGACCGTGCCCT
>CAZJCN010000505.1:0-1868 GCA_964544195.1 uncultured Phycisphaeraceae bacterium
GTGAATGCCCCGTATGTCTGGGTGAAGACCCCGGCAGGCAAGTCGAGCTGGGATTTCTTCGACGATCTTTTGACACACTCTCATATCGTCGGGACGCCCGGCAGTGGCTTCGGCAAGGCCGGCGAAGGTTATTTCCGACTGAGCGCTTTCAACAGCCGGGAAAATGTCGAGGAAGCCATGCAACGCATCGGGGCGACACTGACTGTCTGATATGACAACCACGTTCGGGCTATCCAACAATGTCAGACACCTCGATCAACCTTGAGCGTGAAGCTTCGATGTTGCTGGCAAGCTGCCGAACCGCCAGCCTGGCAAGTGTTGATGAGCAGGGACACCCGCACGCCGCCAACATCCAATACGCCTTCGATGATCAGCTCCGTCTCTATTTCGTCTCCAGTCCCGACGCGGCGCATAGTAAACACATCCAACACCGTCCTCATGTCGCGGTGACCGTGTACGATCATCACGACGAGGAGCCGGCCGTCATCCGCGGCTTGCAACTACACGCTTTGGCACAGCCGATCGATGACCCGGTTGAACGGGCCACGGCCCTGACACTCTATACCGCGCGTTTCCCGTTTATCACGACGGACCCGGCCATGGGCGAGGCCGTCGAACGTCAACGCTTTTACCGGCTGACACCGACCTGGCTGCGCATCATCGACAATCGGCGGGGGTTCGGGTGGAAAATGGAGAGAGACTTGTCAGCCGAATAGCCGACAGATCGCTTCGAGTATTGCTTCAGGCTCGCTCATACGTCCGGCCCCTTCGGTGCGGCATGCCTGCCAGCCGGAGTCCGGGCCGACCAGCTTCACATTCGGCAGGTTTTTCAAGGCGCTCACGTTCTGCTGGACGATCGGATTGGCCCACATGTTGGCGTTCATCGCCGGGGCCATCAGCAGGGGGGTGGTTCGGGGAAGTGCGCACACGGTCAGACTGAGGATATCGTCGGCAAGGCCGTGCGCGAGCCGGGCGATCGTGTTCGCCGTAGCCGGCGCGATCACCATCGCGTCACACCAGCGAGCCAGTCCGACGTGTTGACTATCCGGGTGGTCGTCCGCCTGCCAGATGCTGGTCATGACCGGTTTCCCGGAGAGCGACTGAAAAGTCAACGGCCCGACAAAACGCGTCGCCGCTTCGGTCATCAGCACCCGCACATCGGCGCCTTGTTGGACGAGTCGGCTGACCAGAGTCGCGGTTTTGTAACAAGAGATCCCGCCTGACAGACCGATCAATAGCCGCCTGCCCGACAAAGGACGGTCGTCCTCGGGTCCGGGAGTGTCAGAGGATGGATTGTTCTGAGGCGGGGCCATACAAGACGGCTCCGTGCGGATCGGCTGACGGATTCTTTCAGCCGACAGAAATAGAATCAGGCTTGATCTGATTCAGAAGGCTCATCACCGGCGAGGTGATACGTGATCTTGCCTTCCACGGCTTCCTGAATGGCGACTTCCAGATCACTGCGGCCGTCGCGTTCGACCAGGGGTCGAGCGCCTTCCATCAGTTCACGGACTCGATGTTGAATCATGGCGGTGAACTTAAACCGGCCGCCGAAGTCGTGTACGATCTTGTCGTCTTTCAGGGCTTCGATCATGGTGAGTCTGGCTCCGGGCGGTGGAGGATCGACGGTAAGGACGGCCGGACGCACGGGCCGCCTGAATGTATCGAGCCTTGAATTATAAACAGATTGATCCTCCCGGACAAATGCGTCCTCGGGGCCGATACCTAAGCCTATGCCTGGCAATTCTTTGCCTGCGCGTCCGATCCTGGTTCCACCCACGTTCCACCCGTCTGTTTGCCGGTCGGTGCCAGGCTGTTAATATCCGGCCATGAAAACAAGTCTGGCATGGCTGAATAGTTATCTCGAT
>CAZJCN010000506.1:0-1863 GCA_964544195.1 uncultured Phycisphaeraceae bacterium
ACATCATCAGGATCAGGCCCAGCGCGATGGGGATGCTGGTGGTGCTTTCGGGGGATAGTTTCATCTCGCCGAGCGTCCCGGCGACCTGGGGCGCGAAGTAGCCCAGCCCCACGCCCAGCGCCATCGCGGCGAAGATCCAGAGCGTGAGGTATCGATCGAGAAACGACAGTCCCTTGGCGATGCTTTGTTTCATGGTTGTGCCTGCAATGAGTCGGGGAGGGTTTCGATGAATTGCCTGATTTCGTCGCGGACCCGCCGGTAGTGATCCAGCGCCTTGTCGGGGTCGGATTCCTGTGCGGCCAGTTTGGGCGGATCGTCGAACCCGACGTGAACGACCTTGGCGTTGCCGGGAAACATCGGGCAGGTTTCGTGGGCGTGGCCGCAGACGGTGACGACGTAATCGAAGTTGACGTCTTTCAGCTCGTCGAGGGTTTTGCTGTGGTGGTTCGAGATATCGACGCCGGCCTCTGCCATGACCTTGACGGCGTTGGGGTTCAGGCCGTGTTTTTCGATCCCGGCGGAATAAGGCTCGATTACGTCGGCCTTGAGATGCCGGGCCCACCCCTCAGCCATCTGGCTGCGGCAGGAGTTGCCGGTGCAGAGGAACAGTACCTTCAGTTTGCGTTGTAGCATACGGTCAACTCCTGAGGGTCTTTTTTGCGGAGGGCACGCAGGGTCCTGGCGTCGCGCGTGATCTGCGGGTCGTCTTTCAGGGCGTCCCGGGTCCAGCGGATGGCCTGGCGCACGGCCGGGGAAGCGGCGCGTCCCGGCAGGCGGTAGAAGGCCCATCGGCCGTCTTTGTGCCGTTCGACCAGCCCCGCCTGCTGGAGGATGGCCATGTGCTTGGACACGGTGGAGGGGGACAGGCCCAGCAGTTGGATGATCTGGCAGACACACAGCTCGCCTTCGGTCAGGCTGAGCAGCGCCCGGACGCGAGTTTCGTCGGCCAAGGCCTTGGTGATCGCCAGGTAATCGCGCATCGGGGCCTCCGGTTCCGCCCATACTTCGTTAGATGGCGAAGTATAGATTCGGAGGCGCAACTGTCAAGTGATCGGGATGAGCCCGTGAGGTTGGGGGTGTGGGGTTTGGATGAATGGGCGGTCGTGTGGCTTACCGGCCGTAGTGGGTGACATCGTCGGAGCCGGGCCGGTCACCGACGGTTTGGACGGCGGCGGCGATGGGCAGCAACTCGCGGATGGTCTGGGCCTGTTCCGCGGTCATGTCGGTGAACTCCAGTCCCATCCGGTAGCCGGTGTCCGTGGGTCGTGTCCAGGCGACCCGGGCGGTGACGCTGACCCTGTGGTCAAGGCAGATCAGGTTCAGCGGGACTCGTTCGTCGACCTGATGCTGTGGTTTACCGATGCCGATGACCATGACGCCGGAGGCGGAGAGGTTGGCGATGGGGCCGAACTGGCATGAGAGCATTTCGCACTGGACCCGGCCGTGCCGTCGGCGTTGGGAGTCGGGGTTGTTGACGGCCTTGCCGTTGTCGATGTCGGTGTCGGTGGGATTGAACTTGTATTGATCGTCGTTGCGAGTCCAGCCGGAGTCTTCGTCGTCCGCGGCCTGCTCAAGGAAGCGATCCAGCAGACGGGTGCGTGTTTCCTGTGGTATCCGACTGCGCAAGCCGTTCCAGAACCCGAACCGTTCGACCTCTTGTGCGATCTGGTAGCTGCTGAGCCAGCCGGCGGGCCATTGGGGCCTTTGGACAAGGTCGGCCAGGTCTTTGGAAAAGGCGGTGTGATGTTCGAGGAACGTCAGAACTTCATTGATCGCATCCATGAGCAACCCCCTTATGGAGCGGGTGGATATATCCGGCTTATGGTTTTATCGACCGGATCGGGGGCGGTCTTTGGGGCGGGT
>CAZJCN010000507.1:0-1862 GCA_964544195.1 uncultured Phycisphaeraceae bacterium
TACAGCACCCGCTTCAACGCCGCCGTCGTCCTGCCCACCATGGCCGCGATGGCGGTCATGGCGACCGCTCTGATCGAGGTCTGGGTCCGCGATCGCCTCGGCGACCCCGCCACCGAAATCCCCATGATCGCCACGCTGATCCGCGTCTTCGCCATCGGCATCCTGGCACGCAGCATCGGGGACGGGTGGATCGCGATCTTCTATGGGGCCGGCCATATCCGACGCTTCGCCCCCGCCATCGTTTACAGCGCTATCGCCAACCCCGTCATCGCCGTCGCCCTGTGGTTCACTCTGCCTAAACCCATCGCGTACCTCGCCCCCGCCATCGCCTACGCCCTGACCCTGATGGCGTCAAACATGGTCGCCGTCCCCCTGCTCGCCGCCCAGCCCTTCCACATCAAGCCCCGGCAGTTGTTCATCCCGATGACCCGCCCCGCCATCGTCACCCTGCTGGCGCTGCCGATCCTCGTGATCGCGGAACTCGAGATCACGACGTGGAACCTGCGAACACTCGCTGTGGTGGGGGCAGGCTACGGCCTGGCCGTTCTAGTGCTGAGCTGGTGGATCGTGCTGAAAACCAACGAACGCCGACGACTGCTTCAAGGCATCACGCGTCGGCTGCAACGGCGTCGCGCTCACTCGGCCTCGTCGTAACCCAACCAGCGCATCGTCGGATCGATCCACTGCCGGATCAGCGCCAACTCCTGCGGGTCCGCCTCCTTGACCCGCCTCGCCGCACGCTGGGGGTCATACCAGGAGTCACGGCTCTGCGTCACCGACTCGTCCGGCTCAAGCTCACAGAACGCCAGCACCCGACCGATCATCTCCGGGTTCATCTGCTCGATCCGGATCTCCATGTACCGGTCCGACGGAAGCTGACGACCGTAATGACACGCCAGCTCCACCGTCATCCGCCATTGCAGCGCGCAGACCTCGATCAGCGTCAGGTCTTTCACCAGCCCGTCGATCCCGGGGATCCTCGGCCCCCAGACGCTCCGACCCACCACCGACGACATCGACTTGGGCAACGCCCGTCGCACCACCTCCTTGGCGTAGTACGGCAGACGCATCGGGTTGATCTCCTTGAGCCGTTGACGGATCCGCCCGGGGGCCAGACCCGTGAACCGGTTGGCGCTGTCCTCCCAGAAGCTCTTGATCGCCAACGCCGACTCCACCCCGTTGCGGATGATGTGCACGAACTTGCAGTCGGGCATCACCTTGTCCACGAAGCCCAGCCGAAGCCCCGTGCTCGGGGTTTTCTCCAGCAGCCGCTGCTTGCCCGCGTCCGTCACCACCCGGCCGAACGTCTCACGGATATGCCCGATCACCTCCGGCCGGGCATCCTCGGGACGCAGCAGGTCCGACTTCTGGTCGTTCCCATAACGCCAGACCAGCCTCGGCTCCTCGATATACGCCACCGACGGGTGCCGGGACAGCACCGCCCCGAGGTTGGTCGTCCCCGACCGCGGCGCCCCGACGATGATGATCGGTTTCTCCAGCGGGTTGCTCTCACTCACAGCTTCGGTCTCTCTAAAGTCCGGTTGAAAGCCGACATCATAACGCCTTTCGGCCAATCCCCGCCGCGACTGAACATGCCCCTGAAACCAACTCCCGACCGATATCCCTGAGACAGCCCCACCAATCTGACAGTGTCCTCACCCGCAAGCCTGACATGGCGCGCACAAAATCTCGCACTTGATGGCCATAAAATCGTGCCCCGCCCGAAAATCGTTACCCCTTGCGCCGCCGACACCTCGCACAATACCCGGTACTGAAACGGCCGCGTTCGTGCGCGCAAACACGGCTTTTCGTCCAATAGTGGAGGCACGACTTATTTGGCGTGGATGAAACGCTTGTTCGTG
>CAZJCN010000508.1:0-1847 GCA_964544195.1 uncultured Phycisphaeraceae bacterium
CCTGCTTGCCGAACTCGATCGCCTTGAACGCGGCACGGATGGCGACCTCGGTTTTACCGAAGCCCACATCACCGCACACGAGCCGGTCCATCGGCTGGTCACGGCTCATATCCTGTTTGATGGCTGCGATCGCGGCGAGCTGATCCTCCGTTTCCTCATAAGGAAACTCCGCCTCGAACTCACGCTGCCACGCGGTGTCCTCCGGGTACCGGGTGCCGGGTTGCACCTTTCGCGCCGCTTGCACACGCAATAACTCCGCGGCTAGGTCCTTGACCGCGTCGGCGACCTGCTGCTTCTGCCGGCTCCATTTCTTTCCGCCAAGTGTGGACAACGGCGGACGGCCTTCAAAACCTCCAACGTATTTCTGAACCAGATCGATCTGGGTCGCTGGCACATGCAGCACCGCGTCCTGTGCAAATGTCAGCGTCAGATATTCCTGGCTGATCCCGCCCCGGCGTAGGGTCTTGATGCCGGTGAATCTCGCGATCCCGTGATCCACATGGACCACATAATCACCAACCTCAAGATCCAGGAACGCATCGCTGGCCTGCGCGCCCCCGGTGATGCGACGCAGGCGCCGACGGACGTGGTACCGGTGGAACAGCTCGTGATGCGGGACCAGATGGAGCCGGGATTCATCAGCGGAATCGGTATACCTGTTCCATGTGAACCCTCGGTGCAGGTATCCGACCTCGACTTCGATCCGGTCCAATGCATCAGGGGCGTGTTCGCGGATAAGTTCGATGAAGCGATCTCGTTCGGCCGGCTTCTGACACAGGACCACCACACGCTGACGGTCCGTCTTAGCGATTTCGCCAAGCTGTTCGATCCCTGTTGAGGCGTCTTCATCGAACGTGGTCAGTTGGCCGACCGGCAGTGTGATCGTGTGGAGGCGGTCGTTCCCAGCCGAGTATTGATTGCATTCGATGTGAGGTCGGGCGTTGATCTTGCTGAAGACGGTCCGGGGGGCGTAGATCCCAGCCGGGTTGGTCAGCCGTTCGTAATAGCCCCGCGCCTGCTCCGCCAGTTCCATCGTTTCGTGTAGAAAGAAAACGGTGTCGGGTGGGAGCAGGTCGATCAGGTTGGTGGTGCGTTCGTCACTTTGGATCTGTTCGGTGACAGCTCCGATGATGCGGGCCGAGGCGATTGATTCGGTCGAGCCAAGTGTATCGGGATCGATCAGCCGGATGGATTCGATCTCATCGCCGAAATAGTCGAGCCGGATCGGCCCCAGTGGTTGTGGTTGCTGTTGATCGTCTGTGGTTGATCCGGCAGGGGGGTAGATATCGAGGATGCCGCCCCGTGCCGCGAAGTCGCCGGGTTGTTCGATCGCGTCCTGGCGCTGGTAGCCGGCATTGACAAGCCATTCGATCAGCTCGCCGGGCGGCAGCTCGTCACCGACACGAAGCGTCCGGGCAAACTTTGATAAGGCTGCCGGTTCCGGGACCGATTGCATCAGCGCCTGAATCGGGGTGACCAGCAGGTCCGGCGTCTGGTTGTCGGCCACCTGCCCGACGACGGCCAGCCGTTCAGCCAACAGTTCGAGGCTCACGTTCGTTTCGCCGGGCAGCACTTCCAAGGCCCCGAACCGAGCGGCACGGAGCGTGTAACCGGCTTCCGAAAATAACACCAGATCATCCAACGCATCGTCCGCCTCGTCGAGGTGAGCGACGACCAGCACGACCGGGCGACGCAGTGACAGTTGCAACGCCGCGGCGGTGATCGTGGCGCTGGAACCCCGGCTGCCGTGTGCCTGTAGTCCAGCTCCCTCCGCCCGGTCGGCGCGCAGGAACTCGCTCAGCGCAGCAATCGGCGCCGACCCGATGATTTCAGCGAGCCATCCGTGC
>CAZJCN010000509.1:0-1832 GCA_964544195.1 uncultured Phycisphaeraceae bacterium
TCATGCACGACGCGGACTGCTGAGCCATCGAAGATCACCGCGCGCACGGAAAGCCTCCTCAATGGACTCATCGGCCGGCGCGGGCGTGGAGCATTGGGATTGACCGATCAGTTTGAAGAACCGCCTCCGCAAGGGGCGCAAAGCTCCGGGCGCCTTGCCGAGTCCGGCCCGGCTGACCGGATCAATCTCCATCCGATTTCTCAGAACCTCCGCGGGAACGACCGGGAGAGTCTTCCGGCTCCGGCTCCGGCTCCGGCCAGATGTTGTTGGCCCGCTCCGTGTCCGGGAGCATGTGCTCCGGATCGAGCACGACTTTGACCACCCGGCGCCCCAGCGGGTCAAAGCCGGCAGTCCACGCGTTCGTAGAGAACCAGATCTCGACAGGCAGATCGCGAACTTCGCTGGTTCCGTCGTCGTAAGTCACTTCCATCCGCACGGGCATGACCATGTCGGCGTTGTTGGTCAACTCGACGTAGACCCAAGGCTGATTCCCTTCTTCCCGCGGGTTCACGTCATCGACCTGCTCCACATCGGCGATGGCCTGATCCAGCGTGCTGTTGGTGTAGAACCACCCCCGCCAGAACCACGCCAGGTCGACGCCCGCAACGTCTTCCATGGTGCGGAAGAAGTCCGTCGGCTGCGGGTGCCGAAAGGCCCACCGGCGAATGTATTCCTTGAACGCGCGGTCGAAGCGTTCGTGTCCGAGCACGAACTCGCGCAGCAGGAACAGCCCCTTCGCCGGCTTGCCGTAGGCGATATTGCCCAGTTGGCCGCGCCACATCCGATCGGGGTAGGTCATGATCGGCTGCTGATTGCCCCGTGGCAGCCCCCGCCCGCGAGCGGCCGTCTGACGACTCGGCTCCGTCCCCGGATTCTGGTAATCGTTGCTCGTGTAGATGTTGAGGAAGCTGTTGAATCCCTCGTCCATCCACGCGTAACGACGTTCGTTGCTGTTGACCATCATCGGGAACCAAGTGTGCCCGAACTCATGATCGGTGACGCCATAGAGCCCGCGTTCGCTGCGCCGCGAGCTGCACATGACGAAGCCCGGGTATTCCATGCCTCCCACGATCCCGTTGACGTTGGTCGCCACCGGATACGGGAAGGGATACCACATCTTCGAGTTGAAGCCGATCGAATGCCGGGCCATCTGCACGGCATGGGCCCAGGTCTCCATGCCTTCTTTCGGGTAGACCGCCTGGACGAGCACCCGACCGCCCGGCGCGAACCGAGAGCCCGGCACATCCAGACCCGCTGCGTCGTAGATGAAGGCATCACTCGACGCCCACGCGAAGGTGCGCATCCCCTGCGACTTGAAGTGCCACGTCAGCGGGCCTTCCCCTGCCGGACGACTGGCCGGATCGCCCACTTCCTCAGCCGTTCGAATCCCGACGGTCTGATCGCTGTCAAGGGCCTGAGCCAGCCGGCGCTGCTGCTCCAGCGTCAGCACGTCGCCCGGGTTCTGAAGCTGCCCCGATGCCACCACGATGTGCGACCGCGGCACGGTGATCGAGACATCAAAGTCTCCGAAGTCCGTGTAAAACTCGCCCTGCCCGAGATACCCCATGGTGTTCCACCCGTCGACGTCGTCGTAGCAGGCCACGGCCGGGAACCATTGGGCGAGCTCGAAAATCGTCCCCTGCTCGACCTGCTCGATCCCCATGCGATCGGCGCCGTACTGCGGAATGGAGAACGACCAGTCGATCGAAAACCTGAACGTCTGTCCGGGCATGATCGGGCGGTCCAGATCGATCCGCCCCATCGTGTCATAAACGTGCAGCTGCAGCGGACGCCCATCGGCCTCGATGGAGCGAATGTCGAACCCGCCGTGC
>CAZJCN010000510.1:0-1823 GCA_964544195.1 uncultured Phycisphaeraceae bacterium
GCGGATGACCGGCTCGTGCTGTCGTTCAAGTTCACGCAGACCGACTTCTGGAGATACCAGCGGTGGAACCCGTCAAGTCTGGCGTGTGGTGACAGGCCGATCCTGTATGAGCTTCAGTGTCAGCGGGAGTTCGAAGGCAAGGGAGGAATCCCGAACTGGCAGGCGCCGTTGTGGCGAAACGGCTGTCCGGAGATGGCAGGCCTGCCCGACGAGGTTCACGGACTGTCTGAAGCGGTGGATCGGGTGCGGTTTGCCGGCATCTGGGCTTGGGTACGGGGCGGCGGATGGGGCGGGCCGTTTGTCAAAAACGAGCATTGGATCGATGCCAACGTCTATGCAGCGCCGCTGTTGGCTGATGATCCTCATGCGGACACGCATCATCTGGCCGAGCAATGGGCGCGGGACAGGCTTGGGCTTGATGACGATGCCGCTGCTGCCATCGTGGCCCTGCTGGAGGACTCGGTCGAGTTCATCCGCCAGGCGTTTTATCTTGGCCCCTATGCAATGAGCCGGTCCAATCCTTGGCACCCGAACGCGGACTGGATCCAGGATGATCTGGTCGATGCCCAGGCCGCCTGGCGCATCATCCAGAAACTGAGCGACACTCAGCTTGACGAGCTGGTGCAGGAGAAGCAGGCGGCCGCACAGTCGATCAGCCAGCATCGGGTCACGATCCAGCGAATGGTAGGCGATCGACGGCATGATGACCTGCAGCCCTTGGTCAACACGTTGCTGTACGGCGAATCACTCTTTGAGTCGTTGCGTGATCTGATCCTCGGCCTGGTCGCTTTCCGTCGATATCAGAAGACCGGGGAGCCGGTGCTGGCTGACACGGTCAGGCAGAAGCTGTTCTCGGCGCAGGACCATTGGAACCATCACACGCAGCGTTTCGGCTCACTCCCCGGCGCCGCGACCGCCTTCCGCGAAGAAAACTTCTGGGACCTGACTCAGGATCTGGTCGCCAAAGTCGAGCAGGGCACAGTGTCATGAAATAAATCGAGCGGCATGGTTGTATCCAGTTAAAACTAAGCGATTATCGTCACACAAGGAAAAACGTAATGTCGGATCTTGTGGAATCGGCTGGCCAGGCGAGCTATCCAAGTGATCTGCCCAAGTGGTTGTCTTGGGGTCTGTTTCCTGCTCTGGGTTTGGTGATCATCGTGGCCTTGTTGTTGGAGCTTGGGCTCGGACCCGGTTGGATGCAGAGCGGGTTCTACCCTCAGCCGGACGGTACCAGCGCGACATGGTACGTGCTGCTGACCTACAAGGAAGGTCCTGCCGAGTACCTGACCGTCTTGGCGATACTGCCGGGGATCTTCGCCGCCATCTATGCCTTTCTCCGCCGCAAACGATTTCCAAACAGGAAGCTGGGGTGGTGGATGGCGATCTGTGCTCTGGGGATGATCTACTTCGCCGGTGAAGAGCTTTCTTGGGGGGCATCACATCGCCGTGACCTGATTTGGCAAACACGCGGAACCGGTGAGCATGACCGCGCTTGGGTTGAATGAACAGGGTGAGACGAACATCCACAACCTGGACAATTGGCTCGGCAAGATGCTCGGCCGCAACAGCAAGAATGTAGTGGAGATCTGGTGTTACGTGGGCGCGTTGGCGATGCCGCTGATCCTGGCCCGCCGCAGGCCGCCGCTGCCCCCGAGTGATCCCGGTTACTGGTTCTGGCCGACCTGCTCGACGGTTGTGGTGGCGGCGTTGGTGTTTCTGGTCTATCGGCCGGTGAGGTTTTATATCCACCTGGCCGGCATCCCGTCGGAGCAGGAGCCGTACTGGGCCAGGCAAAGCGAACTGCAGGAGTATTTCATGGC
>CAZJCN010000511.1:0-1810 GCA_964544195.1 uncultured Phycisphaeraceae bacterium
TGAAATCGGTGTAGAACCCGTCGATCACGCCTTGATTGTTCAATGGCGACACCGCCGACAACTGCGACGCGCTTGTTTCATACACCGCGGAACCGCTATCGAAGTCGGGGCTGCTCAGTACCCGGTTCAGGTCATTGATCCCGATAAACCCGTCTCCGTTCAGGTCAGCCGAGGAGCCGGTAGAAACCGTCGCGTTCCAATCCGCCATCACGTGCTGAACATCCAGCTGGTTCACCACGCCGTCGAGGTTCACATCCGCGGGAGAAACGGCGCTGAGCAGTTGGCGGGTTTCCAGCGCTTCCAGCATGACAGGCGTCCGGTCCGATCGTCGGCCGCACGCGCACCACCTGTGAAGGCGCCCCCTCACACGCTTGAGCATCCGCAATGGTCCGCCCGTTTCCCTCATGGCGACTTACCTTCTCCCATCCGAATCACCCGTCCGCCGATGACGCAGTCCTACCCCCAACAACATCCCGATCAGGAATCCCGTGCCGGGTTCCGGGACGGCCGCACCCGGCGCAGCCACACCCTGGTTCCAATCACCAAGCAGACGGTTCAGATCATTGATGCCGACGAACCCGTCCCCGGAAAGATCCAAAGACGGGGCAGCAGGCAGAACCGATCGGTTCCACGCGTTGAGGACCGTGTTCAGGTCCGCGATCCCGACCAGCCCGTCGTTGTCCAGATCGCCCTGCAGGTTCTGATTCCACGACCCCATGACGATGTTCAGGTCTTCGATCCCCACGACCCCGTCCCCGGACGGATCGGCGCGCGGGTCGGCCAAGGGAGCCGACTGGTTCCAATAGCTGATCACCAGTGTCAGGTCGCCGATGCCCACGAAGCCGTCCCGGTCCAGGTCGCCGGGCAGCGTCGTCTGGTTCCAGATGTTCAACACCACGGACAGGTCGTCGATCCCGACGAACCCGTCGCCGGTCGGGTCGGCCTGCATGTCGAAAAACGGCACGTTCAGGTTCCATCCGCCCAGCATGGCGTTGAGGTCGGCGATCCCGACAAAGCCGTCGCCGTCCACGTCGCCGGCCAGAGGCGACACGAAACGCGGGTTGTTCACCACGTCCCACACGACCTCCTGTACCACGGCCGCAAACTCAGGCGTGACCTGCTGGCTGTCGTTGTTCGTGTTGTAAAACCGGTTCGTCGGCACACCCGTCGGGTCGATCCCGAACAGCATCGAAAGAAACGTGTTGCCGACCGCGAACCGCCCCGCCCGGTTCAGGTGCAGCTCGTCCCGGTAGAACTCGTGCCCGCCTGAGAACCCGACCACCTCACCCGACCGCAGGCGTCGGTCCACCTCGGCCAGCACGTCCCCCACCGGCAATATCTTCAGTTCGACGCCCGCCAGCTCCGGGTCCGACTTGAGCTGGCGATAGACCCACTTGAAGCTCTCGGCCTTGCGCGTCCAGGTCCCGTCCGGATCGACCGGGGCCGGGTCGTACCAGTTGCGATAGAAACTGACCCCCGGTTCCGGCCGGGCGTCCCACGTGGCATAAAGGAAGAACGGGGTGTCGGCGTTGTTCGGGTTCTGCCGGGCCAACTGGATCATCGACTTGAACGCCTCGTATTCCTGCCGCAGCGTGCCCCCGGTGTGCGGCTGGAGTGTGATCGCGTCCCAGGCATGGTTGGCAAACGCCTGATCAAACGTGCCGAAGGCGTTGGGCGGCACGCACACGTCGGTCGGGTTGTTCAGGATGTAATCCAGCGAGCGGGCGCAGCGGATGTGATACCCCGTGATCAGGGAGTGCCCGGCGTCGCTGACCAGCTCCGGCAAGGCATCGACCACCCCGGCGTCCTC
>CAZJCN010000512.1:0-1805 GCA_964544195.1 uncultured Phycisphaeraceae bacterium
CAAGGCCGTCGTTATCCGGATCGAAGAACAGCTCCACGCAGTCCTGCTCATAAAGACGTTCCGCGTCGGCCTGGTTGACCACCTGTTGATCATCAACCCGGACCAGCACATGCAACGCTTGAGAATCCCATGTAAAAGCAAACCGGGCGGCCACGTGGTTATCTCGGCTCGGTTGGCCTGATTCCAGACAGTCCGCCAGCGTCACAGCATGCCAGTCGGCCTGTTCCCATCCGTGACTCATCGGAATGACCCGGGCGCTGCGATGACCCTTGTTCCAGCTCGCCGCGAGCATCTCCGCCGGCATCGCCTCCAGCCCATAGACCGAGCTGTTCGGATCGGGCACGGTTTCTTCAGGTCGGAAGCCTGCCAAATCCATCGCATGACGGATTTCCGGGTTGGCCATGAAAGACTTCCACACCAGACCGGTGCGGTAGTTTTCGATCATCACCAGGCTGACCCCGACGTCGATCCCGATCACGTCCCGCGCGACATAGCCGGTCATGGGGTTGAACGCATCGACGAAGCCGTAGTGTTTCCAGATGCGATCGCCGTAGGCGGCCTTCATGTGTCGGAGCGTATGGATACATTCCTCAGGCAGAAACGGGATCGAACCGGCGGCAGCACAGGGCACAACCGTCCCGTCAATATTCGATGTCGCGGGCGGGCCGCCCCACGCGGTGTAGCCCCCGGCATAATCTGACGCGGTAATCCCCCAGAGATCCTCGCCGAAATGCGGGAACCGTCTGGCCAACTTCAAACACATCTGCCGATGAGCGCGGGTTGCCAGAACCGAATTGCGATAATAATTGGCAAAGTCATCCCGCTTGTCGCGGTAATCCACGAACGCGTGAGAGAACTGGTGGGTGAACAACGGCGGGCAGGCCAGGAATGTCATCCCGTCATAGGTAATGACCGGCTCGCGTTTCCAGATCTTCCACGACTCCGGAGGCAACGGATGCGTCGTGGAACCGATCCCCATCAGGTAGATGATCGTGTGTTCGCTGTAGCCGTCCCATGTCGCGCGGAGAAAACCGTTCTCCGGCGTCCAGCCCATCGTCAGTGTTCTTCCGGACCCGCGCATCCACGGCCAATCGACCCGCTCATAGATCTTCGTCGCCAGTTCTTCCACCTCGGTCCCACGGTAGTACTGCCGGGCGGTTAACACGCCGGCCAGCAGCAACCCGGTATCAATCGACGACAGCTCACATTTCCATGCCCGTTCGCCGGTCTTCTGGTTGACGAAGTGGTAATAGAAGCCGTGCTCATGCGGCATCTTGTCGAGGAGGAATCGAAGTGTGGCCAGCACGCGTTCGTAAGCCTGCTCATCACTGATCCACCCCCGTTCGTCCGCCACGCAGAGCGCAGCCAGGCCGAAGCCCGTACTCGCCACGCTGGCGACATCGAACTTTTCACTTCCGTCGGCCGGGGCACGATCCGCAACCAGGCCGGTCGTCGGGTCCGCCTGCTCCCAGAAGAAACGGAAGCATCGCCGCTGCAACTCATCGAGAAATTGCTCGGTCGTCTCACCCGACGATGAAGAGACATCAACTTCTGCCGTATCGGCACAGCTCACACCGGCCGTACTTACCAGTACTAAAACAAGAGCGATTGCAGACACCTTAATCAAAGTGTTTCTCCTGTCACGGCTTCTACGATCTATCGATCGCATCACCAGCCTGATACGCTTGTGTCGTCTGACGGATGCCCCCCGGATTCCCATAATCCCAACACGGGTTCGGCATCGTCACCATCATCATGCCAAGGCAAGTGTGGATGAGTCTGCCCGCCTGCATGACGCTGAACCG
>CAZJCN010000513.1:0-1798 GCA_964544195.1 uncultured Phycisphaeraceae bacterium
CAGCTTCAATTAGTCGCGATAGATCGTGATCGTCGTGTTCGTACCACTGGCCGTGACGTCGGAGACCTGCTTGAGCCAAGCGTTGCGCTGGTTCAGCTGCTGAGTCGCATCAGTGACCTCCTGACGCAGCGCGTCGTCTTCACAGACGAACACGTTGTCAGGCTGCGTGCGGAACTCGTTCGTCAGGCCGGTGAACGAGAAGATCAGCTTCTCGGGAGCAGGCTCGGGCGAGAAGTCGACGTGGGCATCGTTGAATCCGATGAGGCCCTCCCACTTGGTCCGGCTGCCGTGGATGAGCAGGGTGTTGGACTGATCGCCGTACTGTCCGGCTTCGAGCTCCCACGTGCCATCCTGGGGGCTGCCGTTCAAATCATACTCGGGGCCACGATTGGACAGCATGGCCGTCGTGGAGCTGAAGTCGTTGCCCCACTGGCTCTTGCGCTTGCCGAAGGGCATCGTGTGGGCATATGAGAAGTTGCCCTGCGGGTTCTGATTCGCCACGGCGGTCGAAGAGCTGACGTCTGCCGGATTGGCGGAGAACTTCGGATCCCAGAGGGCGAACTCGGGCTCCGCGGCGCCCGTCGGCTCGCTCAGCTCGTAGTCCTTGTAGATTTCGAACTGACCGTTGGGCTCGGTCGTCCCGTAGCACATCTCGGTCGGAATCGATCCGTCGAAGACGAGGATGGAGAAGATGTTGCGGGAAGTGTCCTTCATCGTCGGGTTGTTGGCAGCCGCACCGGCGATGGTCTTGTTGCCCTTGTCCAAGCGGCTGGGCAGCGGATAACTGTCCCGGTTCTGGTTGGCGAACACCGCCATCGCCTGGAGGATGTTGCGGATCTGCGTCGAGTCCTTGAGCTGCTGGGCCGTCTTGCGGGCCTTGCTCAGGGCAGGAAGCAGGATGCCGATCAGCAGGGCGATGATGGCGATCACCACCAGCAGCTCGATCAGCGTGAAACCACTACGACGTGTCTTCTGGGTCATTGTCAGTTACTCCACATGAATGATGAGTACGTGTCGCACACGCGACGGCTTGGACTTGCTCTCCATCGAAGCCTCGTACACCGAAGCCCCGTACGGGTTGGGGTCGAAGACCTCATTCCGGATTGAGAAGCAGTGCCTCCGTCCAGACTCGGCCCAATCACACCGACCGCGACCACCCCGTGTCACGGACCGGGTCAGATTGTCAGCCGCATGTGGAGAAGTAAAGGAAAGGTGGAGTGATCCACCAAATCAGGGCAGTCATCAATGGCATACCCACATGCAGCCACGCTGTGCACAGCTCTTGAGACACTATCCTATACGCGGACCGCTTGCAAGCGGTTGCAGGCCATCGGCTCGCCCTTTTTCTGACCAGGACTGATCCAGAATGACCAACAACCAGACTGCATCCGAACGACTTACCGGACTGGGCATCACCCTGCCGCCCGCGCCCAAGCCCGTTGCCTCGTATATTCCGGCGGTCCGCTCGGGCAACCTGCTGTTCGTCAGCGGGCAGATCCCCCTCGCCGATGGAAAGCTATTGATGACCGGGGCACTGCCCTCCGCCGGGTCCGTCGAACAGGCAGCCCAGGCCGCCCGTCAGTGCGCGATCAACGCGCTGGCGGTTGCTCAGGCCGAACTGGGGTCGATCGATCGGATTCTGAGAGTGGTCAGGGTTGGGTGCTTCGTGGCCTCGGAGCCGGGGTTTGCCGACCAGCCCAAGGTTGCCAACGGCGCCAGTGATCTCATGGTCGCGGTATTCGGGCAGGATGGGAGGCACGCGCGGGCGGCTGTGGGATGCCCGAGCCTTCCGCTGAAC
>CAZJCN010000514.1:0-1791 GCA_964544195.1 uncultured Phycisphaeraceae bacterium
CCGTGATCCTGGGATTCTCCCATAAATCCTGGACTGGTTTTCAGGGGCTAGGTCACTTGATCCAGTTTGAATGAGAGTCTCTACTGCCCGAGACTGGGCAAGAAGGAGACCTGGATGTCACAGAAGAATCGTCGTCGCCGTCACAGCCCCCAGCAGATTGTCGAGAAGCAGCAGGAGGCGGATCGGCTGCTGAAGGCGGGGCAGCCGTTGGGGCCGGTGTTGCAGGCAGGTTGCGGTTGATTGAGGGTGTGTGGGCGTTTACCGCCGTGGGCGGGGTTTGTTGGCCTGGTCGAGGAAGTATTTTCGGGCTTCGCCGACGAGGTAGAAGCTGCCGGTGATGACGATGAGGTCTTCCCGGCTGACGGCGCTGGCGGCGAGTTTGAGGGCGTCCTTGAAGTTGTCGGCGGTCTGGACCATCTTGCCGGAGATATCGGCGAAGCGGCTCTGGAGTTCGCTGGGTTCACAGGCGCGGGGGTTGTTCTTGGCGCGGGTGAAGATGATCTTGTCGGCGCCGAGTGAGATCTGCTTGAGCATGCCGCGGACGTCCTTGTCCTGTCCGCAGCCGAAGATCATCACGAGCGAGTCGTAGCTGATGTGGGCGCCGAGGGCGCGGATGAGAGCCTGGATGGAGTGAGCGTTGTGTGCGCCGTCGATGATGACGCGGGGCCGGTCCCAGACCTGTTCCATCCGTCCGGGCAGTTCGGTGGCGGCGAGACCCTCGATGACTTTTTCTTCGGGGAGGTTGAAGCCGTGGTTCCGGAGCTTGTCGAGGATCGCCAGCGCCAGGCCGCAGTTGTGTGCCTGGTGTTCGCCGCGCAGGGGGACGGGCAGGTGTTCGAAGCGGCTGGTGGGGGTGGTGACGCAGACGCGGGTGTGGGGCCCGAGTTCGCGGTTGGCCTCGAAGCGGTAGGAGAAGTCGATCTGTTCGCCGGTGGTTTCGAGGGTGGTGCCGACGGATTCGGCGGTTTCCTTGAGGACTTCGGCGACCTCGGGTTCCTGCAGGACGGTGAGCGCGGGGATGTCCGGTTTGAAGATGCCGGCCTTTTCGCGGGCGATCTCGGGCAAGGTTTCGCCGAGGATGTTGGTGTGGTCCTTGCTGATGTGGGTGATGGCGGTGACCAGCGGATCGACGACGGTGGTGCAGTCGAGCCGACCGCCGAGTCCGGTTTCGAGCACGGCGACGTCGACGGCCTGATCGGCGAAGTAGCGCAGGGCGGTGGCGGTCATGATCTCGAAGAAGGTGGGCGGGTTAGCGCCGACGACCTTCTCCTTGGCGGCGATGAGCTTGAAGATCTCGGTGATCTCGCTGTAGCTGATCATCATCTCGTTGATGGTGATGCGCTCGCGGAGGTCGATCAGGTGCGGGCTGGTGTAGAGGCCGACGGTGTAGCCGCAGGCGCGTAGCATGCTGGCGAGCATGGCGCAGGTGGAGCCTTTGCCCTTGGAGCCGGCGACCTGGACGGCTTTCAGTTGTTGGTGGGGGTTGCCGAGGGCGTCGAGCAGCCGGCGCATACGAGCGAGGCTGAAGGTGCGCTCGTCGTAGCGTACCATGCGCATCCGCTCGTGATCGACATGTTCATAGAGCCACCGCAGGGCGGTGGTATAGTTGGTGATCCGGGTACTCGATCCGGCTGGGGCGGACTTGGCCGAGGCGGACGCCTTGGGGCTCTTAGTCCTTTTTTTACCAGCACTTGTCGATTTTGTACCCCTGGATTTATTGGCGTTGCTACGCGCTGAGGTAGGCATTCAATTACTTTACCAGAAACTTACATTCGGGTCAACTTTCAAGGC
>CAZJCN010000515.1:0-1777 GCA_964544195.1 uncultured Phycisphaeraceae bacterium
CGGGGATGCGTCGGGCCGAGCCATGGGTTATGCAACTGCGTCGGGGTCGGTGTGCGTGAAACACAGCATTCGGCGGGATTGCGGATCGGGTCGACCGTCGTCGTGCCCCAGGTCCAGCAGCGACCCGATGTCCTTGGGAACCAGGCCGAACCGGCCGGCGACATCCGTATACCAGCTCAACGGCCGGCGGACCACCGGGAACCCCTGCCATTGTCCCGCCTGCTCCGTTTCTCCGATGTTCACATTCCCGAAGAATCGGCCGTCCGGGGCCAGGTGCTTCGACACGAACGATAGGCAGCCGTTGAGGGCGTCATCATCCATGTGGATCAGCACCGCGAAGGCCCAGATGTAATCCGCCCGGAAACCCAGGTCCAGCGTGGATAGGCCGGTGGTATGTACCAGGTTCGGCTCTTTGTGTTCAAGCCCGGCTTCTCGCAGCTCGTCCCGTCCCAGTTCCAGCACATCCGCACGGACCTCGATCCCCGTGTAATGACCTTTTTCCAGCAGCTTGATCAGCGGGATACCGCCCCGCAGCGTGCCGCAGCCGATGTCTATCAGACGATGGCCGGGCTGCAACCCATGGCTTTTGAGAAACTCGATCTGGAATCGGCGTTTCATCTGCCATTGGTGCGCGGGGCCGACCGCGGCATGACGCCGTCCCGCATGCCCGGCAAGCAGGCCGCTGAGTCGGTTCCGTATCGAACGGGCTGTACGTTTCAACGTCATATTCATTACCTTCGCCCCGGTGCTTTCTCGTCATCTTACCATGTCCATGAATCCCGCTTCAGCAGCCGGGCCAGTTCGGCGGGTTCGTTTGCGTAGTAGGCTTCGAGTCGGCGTCGATCCTCATCGGTCAGTGTGTCATCGTTACCGGCGGTTTTCACCCCTGACGACGACCGACCCAACACTCGATCGCTGACCCGTCTTACTTTCCGCAATACGCCGCGCACGACAGGACGGTTGTGAACATACGGCTTCAGCCCCCAGATCAACGCACGATAACGGTTCTGGACCCCCGGCCATCGCACCTGTCTTGAAGCGTTGTGCACCTCGAAGCGGAAGTCAGCATAAAACCCGGCATCAAGCCCCGCGTGTTCGCAGATCCGCCTGACCACCTCGCCCGGCCGATCGACCAGATCACGGTAGTTGATGATCAGCAACCGTTGCTCACCGAACGAGTCGATCCACGGCTGAAGGTATCGGCTGTACCGCCCTTCGCGCAAGGCCCGCAGGTGTTGCGGCATCGCTTGTCCGCTTTCCTCCGCCTTCCACTGCGTCTGAATGTAATCATGCAGCGTCGTCCCGGCGTCCAGCAACCCGTTCTGAATCGCGTACTTCCGCCAGGAGATCAGCCGACTGATCGGCTCACGCAGCACGATCACGATATGGGCGTTCGGCAACGACGACGCGATGCGCCCGGCGACCTCGGACCGGTACACGTAATCCGGCGTCGCCTCCAGACGAACCGCACCGACCGGCGCGTTCGGGAAGTAACGGGCATAAGCTTCCGGCCCGTCTTCATACCGATGAAGCCGACGCAGCTCGTCGGTATCCATGAAAAAGCGCGTTTCCTTGATCGTCGACGGCTGCACGTTCGGGTGAGCCGACAGGTAATTGAACAACGAAGTCGTGCCCGCTCGGGTGACACCCGCGATGATCAGGTATGGATTGCGATCTTCTGTCATAGCTGTGCGCTGGTTGATTCAGCCGATGCCGTTTGGGCCTGTCGATGCAGGAGACGAACCAGGTTGAGCACCGACAGAACCGCCGCCAGCGT
>CAZJCN010000516.1:0-1772 GCA_964544195.1 uncultured Phycisphaeraceae bacterium
CTTCCGCCGGGGCGTGCGCTGCCGAAGGCCCTCGTTATCGGTGCGATCGAAACAACCTTGATCGCCACGAAAGTCAGGGCAGCCCGCGGGTTCCGGTCCTGCAACCCAACGGATACTCAGCGACAGCCGGCCACGCCGGCGTGAACTTGTCGGCAGGCACGAAGACGAATGGCCTTCCACCGTTTCGTCTTTTTGTCGTGCCTCCACACTTGGATGAAAAGCCGCGTTTGCGCGCACGAAGACGGCCTTTTCAATACTGTGGAATGTGCGATGTGCTGGCAGAGCAAGGGGTAAAGAATTTTGAGGCGCGTGGCATTTTTATCGCTGCGAAGCGAGATGTTTTGTGCGCGCCGGCGGCTGTATTGACGGATCGGGGTTGCCGTTCGGGTCGATGAGGAAGCTGGTGAACGGCTCGTTGGCGGATGCGGGATCGAACGAGGTTTTGGTCTTGATGCTATCGGCGTTGTGGGCGTAGGCGTAGCTGGCGGTGGTGCTGAACGCGGGGCAATCGAGGCATCACCAAGGCCTACCGATCCCCATCCCGCCCGTCAAAAAGGGGCTTGGCCCGTTTTCTTTTTCCATCAGCCGCAAATAGGGTGATGGGCTTCTCACACACGTTTTTAAGTTCGCGGTGTTCGGGTATGGAAGTTAAGACGCTGCTGAAGAGGATAGGGGAGTTTGCCCAGTCAATTGCTACTCGGCACGGACGCGGGCGAGGGTATTCAGAAGGGAGTCCACAATGGGACGGACTTGGTCAGAGTTGTTATCGATATTATCAAGTTCCGAGAGGATATCGCGTACGTTAATGGTGACGGTCTCGAAGCCGTAGCTGTCACTGGCACCGATGAGTGTTCGGCAGACCTGCCGGACCATGTCAGCGGTGTTGGTTTGTGTGGGATCGCGAAGTTCATTGATCATCTTATGCACCTCGCAGACGTACTCGTCGATGAGCGGTTTCATAGATTCATCATCGCGATAGGTGCTAAGGATCGGGTTTGAGTTGTCAGCATCCCTGCTGCGGAGCAGTTGGTTTAATAGATCGTTGAAGGTGTCGTTGTTGATGGGCTTGGGCAGAAACTTATGGGCACCGGCATTGAGGGCGGCTTCGCGCGTGGCGTCATCAGTATCGACCGATATCGCGAGGATTGAGCCTTTGAACGCGCTTGTGTTGAGCTGGGTGATCAGGTCCAGGCCGTGCGCCGGCTCAAGCGAGACGTCGATGATCGCCAGGTCAAGTGTTTGAGCGTCGGCCAGTTCCATGGCTTGGTTTTCATGGTTGGCGACATAGCACGTGTAGCGTTGGCGTTCCAGCATGGCGGTGATGAATTTTCGGTCGAGTATACCGGGGTCGACGATAAGGACGTGACCCAGGGTGATCGGGGCACTGGTGAGAGTGCCGTTGGCCAAGTCACGTTCGATCTCGGCGGTAAGGGACTCGTGATCGTCCGTCGACATCCGGGTGAACAGCGACAGGTCAACGGGCACGCTGAACCGAACACCGACGTCATGAATAGTGCCGGATATGTGCCGGCAGCGGACGATTTCTCCTTCACAGGTGATGGTTTCGTTATCAAGTGTGCGGAGGGTAATACTGCATGGGCTGTTGGGATAGACAAACCGGCCGTGCAGGAAACCGATGCCCTGACGGCTGAGGTTTCTGGGAAGAATGCAATATGTGACGACATTGCCGCCCGGGTTGGCGATGGTGACGGTGACTCTAGTGTTTTTATAGGGCACACGGAGGTCGCGCGGCCGACCCTGATCCTGCATGT
>CAZJCN010000517.1:0-1771 GCA_964544195.1 uncultured Phycisphaeraceae bacterium
GTTGCGGATGTGTCACCGTCTGTGCGGCCGCTCCCTGTCCGGTTGTGACCTCGACTCCTTCCGGGGTGAACCGGTAATGCTGAACAATCGCCAAAGCCCCGGGCCGGAGCGTGCTCGAAGCCTCGATCGGTCGGCCGTCCGCGGTTTCCAGAAACCACATGGATTGTTCAACATTGATCGTCTGATCGCCCCGTCGGACAGTCAAACTGGTTTCGGTTTCGGTCAGGACGCGATCGCCCTGCCGACGTTCGCTGACATGGGAATAACCGGCGTGTTCGCCGTCGAGTTGCAGAACATACCAACGGTCGAAAGTTGTCGTGGCAGCCGGGTCGGCATACGCCTGAAAGAAACTCAGGCAAACAACGACCATCCAAATCAACCGAACGGTAAACCGAGGTACTTGTGTCATGTCGTGCATTGTACCCCTTCTTCTCTGATCCGATTTCTTAACTGAATCAGGTCCGACTCGGGGTACAACAGGAAGAACCAGTCACGACGGTGCAAGACCTTGGCGTTTTTCAATCCGACCCGGGTGAGTTCAACTTTATGTTGGGCCTGCTCAATCAGTTCGGGATATTGCCGAGCCAGTTCCTGATTGATCCGATGGATCTCGTGGAATGCGGCTCGACGCCGGTCTCGGTCCCGGTCGTCGTTCATGTGAGCCAGCAGGTGAAGTTTCCGCTGAACCAAAGGCCCGTTCAGCTTGCGGATCCGGTCAAGGTTGTGTGGCAGGTGATGGCGGTACCAGATCGCTTGAGTCAACTCGTGACGGTCGGCGATCGGGACATTCGGACGCAGGTACAGGTCCGCGGTCGCAGAGACTTTGGGCGCCAGTGTTTCGCCGGTCCACTGTTGCCACCACGACTCGGTGACGCGGTCGTAGATCATGCCCCCCTTTCCGTGGATGAACAGCTCGCAGAACCGGGATCGCATCACGGCGGTCAACAGCAACGCGCGGGGCAACAAGTCGGTCTGCTGCAGGTCGATCGGTTCGCCGTCGTCGTACACGAAGGCCGGGTGACTGTCGCTACGATCGACATAGACACGTCGGCGGGGTCGGTTCCATGCGGCAGCCCACAACGGAACCTCGATCATTTCACGGGTCTGAAGCAACGGTACCATGCCCGCTTCCGGATGATCACGCACGGCCCGGTTGTATGCCGATACACACGCCTGCGAATCGTGGAGTATCTGCTCGACAACGACCCGGTACGCTTCCAAACCCGGCAGGTCACTGACCATCATGACCGGGATATCGCCCGCATACGGGCGCTTGAGACGAGCAAGCAACACCGCGATCTGTTCCGCCAGCGTTCGGCAGTCGGGCAGGTCTCGAACCGTGTCAATCAGACGATCGAGTCGAGGCGACTCGATGGCACGGAGTTGGGACAGGATGGCGTCCCTGTCGGCCGGGGGTTGGCACCCGGTGGGCACCTGAGCTTTCTGCCCCGGTAAAATCCACCGCTTAACCTGAACCGTGTCCTGATGAATCACCGGGATATCCAGTTGCCAGGCAGGATTGGTGTCCTGATCAACGACGAGGTGGACTCGTTGGGCGTTCAGTCGTTCGGCAGCCAAGTCGGCGGCAATGTCCTTAACCAGAATGCCGGGATGCCAGAGCTGGGCCTGATGCCCCGTGGCGATAAGACGGTCAGCAGGCGAGCGGAGTAGAGCTGTCCCCAAACGTTCGGCTCGACGGCTGATGACGTCGACCAGCGATTGCCGGCAACACGCGCCCGGCTCCCCCAGTTTCCACTGCGACAGAGGCGGG
>CAZJCN010000518.1:0-1769 GCA_964544195.1 uncultured Phycisphaeraceae bacterium
AGTTATGGGAATAAGCCCAACGTCATCCTGATCGGGGCCGAAGTACTAGCCGTGGTGGTCGTGGCGTTCTGGGTTATGTCGGCCGTCATAAGTCCGACGCCGCATATCGATGAAATGTATCACATCCTGGCGGCACGGTCCTATAACCAGAGCGGTTCGCTGGCGATCCAGGACGGGGGCGAACCGTACACCCGTGCCCGGGCTTTTACTTACGCGGTGGCTGCCTGTCAGCGGTGGTTCGGTGAGACCTGGGCCTCAGCCCGGCTGCCCTCGTTGATTTCCGGGGCGCTGCTGGTTGCTGCCGTGTTCGTCTGGCTGTTGCGAGTCGCCGGCCACCGCGCCGCCTGGATCGGCGCTGCTTTGATGCTTTTGGCGCCTGACATCATCGCCGGCAGTTCGATGGTGCGGTTTTACATACCACACGCCATGTTCATCTGGCTTGGTTGGATATGCCTGTACGAAGCGGTGGCTGGGAAGTGGAGCATCCGGGCGAGATCCGCATGGGTTATTGTCGGGGTCGGTTGTGCCCTGTGTGCGTTGCACCTGCAGGAAACAACCGCGATTGCCGGGGTCGCGGCGTTGTTGTGGCTGTGTTTCGAAGGTGTGGGCAGGCTGAAGCTGTGCTCCACCTGTCAGCGTCGGCGATGCCTGATGCTGACGGCAGTGATCCTGCTGGTCGCGGTGCCGATCGGATGGTTGGCGTTAGAAGCTTCAGGGCTGCTGACGCACATGATCGAAAAGCTTCAGACACCGCGCCTGTGGTCGCTGCCGCATCGAAACGACGTAGCCTATTATCATCACTACTTGGGTGACAACTACCCCATGTTGTGGGGGTTGTTTTTCCTGATTGCCGTTTCAGCTCTGATTTACAGGCGTCGAGAAGCGTGGTTCTGCCTGGTTTTATTTGTTTCGGCTTTTGTGGTGCATTCGTTGCTTGCGTTCAAAGCCAAGCGTTACCTTCTCTACATCTTGCCGTGCCTGTTCAGCCTGTGGGCTCTGGGCGGGGCTGGTGTATTGGCGTGGTTGCGTGAATCATCTCGAAGCATCCTTTCCGATGACTGGTCGAGCGGGGGCGTTTTGCGCAGCGTGTTTGACAGGCTGATACCGGTCGGCCTGCTGGTGGGGGTGTTGTTTGCTTTATGGGTGTCCCCCGGCCCCAAACTCGGCAGGGAGATGCTGATGGGGCGGACGTTGGGGCCGTTGGCGAGGGAAAACTGGACGCAGGCATCGGCGGTGCTCAAGCCGTTCGCTGAACGGACAGGCTTCGTGGTCAGTTCTTCGCCTCCCAAAGCGTTGTACTACTTGGGCCGACATAATCTGGGGCTGAGCGTCAGCCAGGCGGCCGGGCGGGACGAGTTTGCGGTCGAGCGGGTCATGGGTCGGCCGGTGATCACCCGCAGTGATTCATTAAAGCGTGTCATGGAAGAACATCCCTCCGGGCTGATCGTGATCGAGTCCGCCCATTGGCGGGTGCCTCGATTCGTGCCGGATGAGGTGTCTCGGTTTATTATGGACCACACACAGCCGATAGATTTACCGGATAGCACGGGTGTCATGGCATTCATTTGGGGGTTAAATGACACAGATGAGTTATCGGGTGGTATGGAAGAACAACAGGAGCCGTGATGCCTGAGAGCAGGTCGTTATTCGTGTGTTATATCCCGGGGCTGGACAGACGCCGGATTGATGAGCAGGTCACACCCTATACCTATGACCTGTTGAACAGGTATCCATGGTGTCGTCTCAAGACGATCCCGACTACAGAGCTG
>CAZJCN010000519.1:0-1762 GCA_964544195.1 uncultured Phycisphaeraceae bacterium
CAGGAGGCCTGAGCGCGGGGGGTATCGGGCTTCATGCATGAGTCAGCCGGTTCATCCGGGTGTGTGCGCGGTAAATGCAGCCGACGGCTCCGAGGTCTGGGCGGTTAAAATTAAGGCGTTGTATACAAGGAGGATACGTTAATCGGTGGGCATGGCGTGTTGATGTAAAGTTGTTTTTTTCTTGTATTCACAGGTTGGGCGATTCATAATGCGGGGTGGCGCATGACTGATTTCGGGGGGCGGAGAGGAAGTGTGCGCCTGATCTTAGGGAGAGGAGGAAGCCATGTCGTGGTGGTGTTGTTGTGGTGTTCGTCAAGTCTTAGGGATGCGGTTGTGTGTGATTGGTGCGTCTGCGCTGATCGTGGCGGGCGGCCAGGCGGTCGGTTCGCCGGTGATCGGGACGTACGCGCAGATGCCGGTGATGGTGGCGGACGGGACGACGGTTTACACGGCGTGGGTGTATGCGGACAACCGTGGAGAGGGATCGCCGACGTGGGGGACACAGCACAGCTTTTTCCTGCCTCCTTGGGCGACGTTGATCGGCGGGGGGCTGGGCGTGGCGTACGGCAAGCCGGACCCGGCGCGAGACTTCTTCGAAGGTAAGCCGATGGTGTTCGAGACCTTCTTCGGCCCGAACACAGCAACGGGTCGCCTGGTGGATCCGTCGTTCATGCCGATCGACAAGATCGGGGATTTGGAGTTTTACAAGTTCACGCTTTCGCCGAACGCGCCGGTTGGGCCGGGCAACTTTGATCTCGGGCCGGACACGGTGATGACGAATATGTTCGGCGGCCCCGAACCGGTGACGAAAGTCAATCATGGTTTCATCATCACCAAGATTCCGGGTGACATGAACTATGACGGGTTCGTGGGGATCGAGGATCTGAATCTCGTATTGGGTCAGTGGAACGACCAGTCGGCGCTGCCGAGTACGGTCACGGGTGACAGCAGCGGGGATCGGTTTGTTGGGATCGAGGACCTGAACTGGGTGTTGGGGAACTGGAACGCCGGGACACCGCCTGGCTCGGCGCAGGTCGTGCCTGAGCCGTCGGGTTTGTGGTCATTGATGCTGGCGGGGTGTTTATTGCGCCGACGAGGTCGGGTCGACACGGTTGATACCTGTGGCCGGTAGAGGCCTGGTGTCATGGGTGAGGCATCTGGTCGAGCATGCGTTGGATGTAGCGGAGTGTGTTGAGTTCGAGGCGGATCGCCTTGGCGGTGTCCGGTGGTAGTGGGCCTTGGGGGTGTCTGGAGAAAAGCTCAGCGATACGGTCGAGGTGCTGTTGCTTTTGCTGCGTCGCCCAGTCCCGTAGCGCATCGAGTTCTTTTTGATCTTTTTCGGCAACAGCTTCTTCGAGGCGCTCGCGGGTCTCCATCATCTCCATGAGCAGGTCGGGCGGGAGCGACTTGTCGTCTTCTTTGGCGGGACCGCCGAGGAGGGTCAGCAGGGCGTCGGCCCGTTTTTCGGGGTCACTCAGGAGGGCGTAGGCGTGATTGATCTGCGAGGCTTTTTCAGCGGCCTCGGCTTGGCGGACGGGGTCGGTGAAGCGGTCGGGGTGGTTGGCGGCGGAGGCCTGGATGAACCGGGCATGCAACTGTGCGGGGTCCAGATCAAATCGTCGTGGCAGGTTCAGGATGTCGAACGGGTCGGTTGTCATGATGGGGAGTGTGTCGAGGCTTGGGTCGGGTTGCAAGTTATACGGGGAGTCGCGACACTGGTTCGGCCGCGGGCGTGGCGGAATTGGCAGACGCGCCAGGTTTA
>CAZJCN010000520.1:0-1760 GCA_964544195.1 uncultured Phycisphaeraceae bacterium
GTGTATCGGGTACCGTCTGTTGGATCAATCTACCACGCCAGATGGTCCGGCCCCCAAACGAGAAGCCCGCCGAAGTATGCGCTGAGCCCGACCAGGATGGCGGTGATCAGCAACACGAGCCGGTATGCGCGGTTAGCGGTCCGCGACGGCAGCACCCGGCCGGGCGTCGGCATGAGAAACAACAACACCAGTGCCCCGACAGCCGTGGCTGTGCCAATCCAACGGTGCCGGGTCATCAACGGCCAGTCTTGATCAATCAGATGAAACCCAGCCATGCACCAACCCAGCCCGGCCGCCAGGAGGGCCGACCATGCGCCGAGCACCGCACAGTACCGCCCTGCCACCTGATAACTTTGCCGACCTGTTGTCAATGCGATGACCTCAGCCAACAACCCAGCAAGCAATAGCGCGATCGGGAAATGCACCGCAGCCGGATGGAAGTTCCCCACCCAGGAAACCAGCCGTGACACCGCTTGCGTATCCGTATCCCCCGGCCCCGACGCAACACAAGGCAAAACCGACAGGCATAACGTCGAGATGCCGGCACTGCCCCATATGATGTATTTCGACATACGCCTGTCTCCGTCCACTGCTGTAACGCGCTTCAGCTTAACCACGGAACGGTCCCGGATAAACACGCAACAGGATGAGGTACGAGATTTACGAGGGATCCAAAGTGGTATCAACCGGCTCTGCGGCATCCCCGAAGATCGACCGCTGTAAGACCCATCGCAGGACCAGCACCGAGATGACCGCAAACCCGGCACAGAGCAAGGCAACACTCCAACGCGAGAAGATCGCAGACCCGATACCCAGCAACAGGGCGTAAATCATCGCGATGGACGCCAGCCAGCCGATCGTGCTTCGTCCGAACTCGCCCGGTTCCTCGGGGAGCCCGGCCAGTCGTCGCACCCGACGCCATCCCGGGCCGGAGGGTCTGACCTGTCGGCAGAACTCGACCGCGCTTGGCGAGGGAGAACGAGATGTCAGGAGTGTCACCACCACCCAGACCAAAGCTGTACCGAACGTCGTGATGATGATCCGATAGGCGAAGTAATCGATCGGGCGTCCGGCCGAGTCACGCAACGCCTCCCCGAGTTCGTTGGTCGGGTTGGCCAACCAGAACTCGCAACTATTACCGATGATCAGCGCCCCGATGATCGCCGCGATCTCCGACCATGCGGTGACACGCCACCAGTACCAGCGCAGGATCAGGACAGTCCCGACGCCGCTGGTGATCACGCCGAGGTACTTGTACGCGTTGAGGATGCCGGACAACTGTGTGGTGACGATCAGTGCCAGCAGCGTCAGCATCAGCATCGCCAGTCGCGAGGCGCGGACCAGTTCCTTCGCTTTGGCGGACGGGCGGAAAAACGGCTGATACAGGTCGTTGACCAGGTACGATGCGCCCCAGTTCAGATGCGTGTCCAGCGTGCTCATGTACGCGGCGAGCATGGCCGCCACCATCACCCCCTTGATGCCCGGCCCCATCAACAGGTCGATCATCTTCGGGAATGCCGTCTCGGCCTCGGGCCCGCTCAGCTCGGGGAAAAATACCATCGAGGCCAGCCCGACCACGATCCAAGGCCAAGGCCTGAGCACATAGTGACAGAAGTTGTACCAGAGGAACGCCAGCAAAGAATCCTTTTCGCTCTTGGTCGCTAGCATCCGCTGAACCAGGTACCCCGTCCCCGGCGCCATCTGCCAGGACACCACGAAGATGTACGTCAGAAACGTGAACACGACCAGATCAAACGACG
>CAZJCN010000521.1:0-1748 GCA_964544195.1 uncultured Phycisphaeraceae bacterium
GTGTCCACCTGTACCGTCGAACGAAGGCAGTGTAAGCCAGTATTATCCGTTTGGGTAGGCCGTCACATCCGGACCAAAACCGAATAACGTGTCCGGTTTTACTTGGGTTTCCACAGGAATAAAAAGCTTATATCGCTACCTGCACCAGCAACATCAGGCAGAACCCAAGCGTAAATGCCCAGGCGATCCGCTTGGCACTTTCGGTTTCCAAGGCTTCGGGGATCAGTTCAAGAATGACGAGAAACACCATCGCCCCCGCCGCAAACCCCATCAGCACCGGCATCAAAGGGGTGAAAAACCAGGCCAGAAGCACCGCCGGGATCGTGGCCAGCGGCTGCGTCAGACTTGTCACCACGGCCGCCAGGAAACAGCGTGTCATGCTCGCCCCGGCACTGCGAAGCGGGATCGCCACCGCCAGACCCTCCGGGATATTGTGGATCGCGATCGCCAGTGCCAAGGTCGGTCCCAGTGAATGGGTGTGCGAAACCGCCACGGGGTTGTAGTCCGCCGCATAACCGACACCGACCGCCACCCCTTCCGGGATACTATGGATCGTCATCGCGATAAACACAAGAAAACCCACACGCCCTCCCCAGCGTTTCCACCGCTCCGGCAGTTGTGGTGTGTCGTGAATCTGAGATTCGGCCACCTGCAGAAACAACGCCCCCAGCAGGAGCCCGCCGATGATCGGGACCACCTTACTCAGGCTCCACCCGCCTTCACCCAGATCCAAAGCGGGGAGTAAAAGGTTGTAAACGCTGGCGGAAAACATCAGCCCGCCGGCAAAACCATAGCCCAGCCCGCGCTGCTTGGCCGGGTCCAGCCCACGGATCATCAGTGGAAACACCCCCAACCCACACGCCAGACAGGCCAACAGGCCCGCAACAAACGCAGCAGCAACCGTGGTCCACAGCAAAGCCAAGCCTCCCGATCACGCCCAGCAATCATCCCGAGCTATCGGATACAGCTTAACCGGAAACAGCCCGACAGGCCGTGGTTGGATTGAGACAACCGCACGGATGCCCGACGGCTATGCTTGGCCAGACAACTCGCCCCCTAAATCGCTGAGCCGCCTCGTTCGCCGGTACGGATGCGGATGCATTCCTCCAACGGCAGCACAAAGATCTTTCCATCCCCGATCGCGCCGCCGTTATGCTTGGCAGCCGACAGAATCGCTTCAACGGTCGGCTGAACAAACTCATCATTGACCGCGATCTCAATCCGAACCTTGGGAAGCAGGCTGGGTTTGACCTCCTGACCACGGTACAGGTCCGGGTCCTCCGCCTGGCCATGCCCCGTACAGCGGCTGACGGTGATACGGAAGATCTCGTGGTCAATCAGGGCGTGGTGGACCTCATCGAGTTTATCAGGCTGAATGATGGCGATAATCAGTTTCATGGGTCTGTATCCTTCCGCGCGGGAAATGACGCCGCGCATGAATGCGGGTCAAAGAAATCAGTTCAGGTTCAACATGCCGAAGCCATGCTCACCGTGCAAGGCGTGGTCCATCCCAGCCATTTCGTCTTTATCGCTAAGCCTCAGGCCGACCGTCTTGTCGACCAGAACCACCAGCAGCAGACTGACCACACCGGCATAGATCACACTGACGCCCACACCTTTGACCTGGTACCACAACTGCGTCGCAAAGCCGTGCTCCGGGATTTCACGCAACACGAACGCCAATCCAACCGCCCCGACGATCCCGGCCACACCGTGGATCCCGAACACGTCCAGCGTGTCGTCGTATC
>CAZJCN010000522.1:0-1743 GCA_964544195.1 uncultured Phycisphaeraceae bacterium
ATTGCCGGCGGTGAAAGACAAGGCGTTGCGTGAATTTGGGTTCATGTACCCGTCCTCGGTGACATTGGAACAGGACGCGGAGCCGGTCACCGTGGCCGAACGTCAGGGATTGGGTCTGTATCTGCTGGTTCCGGATGACAAGCACGGCGACTGGGTCTTTGCACAGGTCTATACGCTGATCGATCCGCACACGCTGGCGATCTATCAGCTTGATTGCGATGCGGAGGTGTATGACCGGGCCTTGACGACGTTTCTGAACCTGATCGACAGTGTCCGCTTTGCCGACCCGATGGAGTTGGACCGTGAAAGGAATCAACGGATCGAGGCCGGCCGAAAGTGGCTGGAATCGGTCAGGCGTGAACAGATCAAGTCCGTATTGATTCCCGAGCAGTGGTTGCGGATCATCCAGGACGGCAAAGACGTCGGTTACATGCGCATCCGACATACCGATGAAAAAGATCATGTCCCGCCGGGTATCGGCGTGGCGGTGCAGTCCCGTATCGTGGAAGGCAACAACACGTACGATACCGAAGGTGTGTTTTTCGAGGCTGACGACCGCACGACGGAGTTCTGGACGATCACGACGACACTGCGATCGTCGCTACAAGGTCCGCAGGGCCCCGGTGGCATGCCCACCCCACCTGCGCAGAACTGGCGTCAGACCGGGTTGCGTGACGGGCGGGCCCTGGAGGTGTCTCAGGAGACGCCGACCCGGATCAAAAAGCTTCCGTGGAAGCTGCCGCCGTTCCCGTATCTTTCCCAAGTGGACCTGTACGTGTTGCCGGCCCTGTTCCCGAGAGACCAGTACACGGAAATGGCCTTCTACAGCTTTCATCAGAACGCGCAAAAACTGAGCCTGCGTACTTTTCGGATCGAGCCTCAACCCGACGGGTCCTATCGCGTGCATGAACGCCCCACACCCGACCGCCCCGAACAGGTGGCGACGTACAGCCCCACCGGCCGACTCATCGAACGCCGGATGACAAACGGTCGGGTGTACCTCGCGACCACCCCGCAGGAACTGAAACGGATCTGGGGCAGCCTTTAACCCATCGACCGCCTTGCCGACGCGGCCCGAGGCTTCGGCTTGAGCTAAAATACAAAAAATCAGGAGACGATCTGTCTTGGAGATCACGCTTCAATTACCACACGGCGAGCAACGGGTGGCGGTCACCGGCCCGGCGGAGCGCAACCTCAAAATCATCCGCGAAACACTGGGGGTGCAGGTCATCGCGCGTAACGGGTCTTTGAAAATCAGCGGTGATGACGCTGCTGTCGGTCAGGCGGCCCAGGTGTTTGAAAAGCTCGTCGACGCCGCGATCCGTAACGAACCGATGAGCCGAAAGCAGGTGGTCGAAGTCATCGCGACCGTCACCAGCCTGCCCCATGCCGGCCTGGCGGTTTCGCCGGGGACTCGGGGGTCACGAACCCAACCGCCCGACCCGTCCGCGGGCATGGATGTCTACCTGCCCGGCAAGCAGGTCAAAGCGCTGACACCCGGGCAGCGGGCGTACCTGCAGGCTATCTTTGAAAACGATCTGACCTTCTGCAGCGGCCCGGCCGGGACCGGCAAGACTTACCTGGCGGTAGCCGCGGCTGTCGCGATGCTCAAGCGAGGCCAGATCCGCAAGCTGGTGCTGGTCCGCCCGGCTGTGGAGGCCGGGGAAAAGCTCGGGTTCCTTCCAGGCGACCTGCAGGAAAAGGTCAACCCGTATCTGCGTCCCCTGCTCGACGCGTTGCATG
>CAZJCN010000523.1:0-1740 GCA_964544195.1 uncultured Phycisphaeraceae bacterium
GGGTCGGCTGCCTGTTCGGGATGTACGTGCTCAGCGCGTTGTATCTGATGACCGGGTCGCCCTCGATCACCGTCGATTATCTGGCGGTGTTGAACCGGCGGGCGGCAAGTGTGCCCGGGGACGAGGCGGCGTGGTCTTTGTACCGCGAGGCGTTGTTGACATTGAATATGCGTGAGGAGCGTGAGTGGGACACGCCGATCCCGTTTTACGCGGAAAACCCGGACGATCCCGAGGCCCAGGAGCACATCGACCAAGGCCCGCCGTACCATTACGACATGTGGCAACGGATCGGGCGGTCCGATCGGCCTGACAAGCCGGGTTGGTCGGTGACGGCGGCGTTCCTTGAGGAAAACGCTGAGGCATTGGAGCTGATCCGTCAGGCGGCTTCCAAACCCGGCCTCGGTTTTATCCTGAGATTCTGGGCTGACCTGTCGCCGGCGGATCTCAAAGCATTAGATATGGACCCAGCCCCGGCAGACGAAGCCCAGCCCGGTCATTCGTTTCGTGATCCGGATCGACACCTGATCTCAGTTATCCTGCCACACTTGGCACAGTTCAGGAGTCTGTCGCGACTCCTGCGGATGGACACGGCCAGGGCCGTGGAGGCCGGGGACGCACAGACCGCGTATGAAAACATCCAGGCGATGCTGGGGATCGCCCGGCATACCGACGAGCATCCCTTGCTGATCACCGGGCTGGTCAGGCTGAGCATCCAGGTTCTGGCGTACCAGACGATCCAGGAAACCCTGCAAGCCCGGCCCGACCTGTGGTCTGACGAACAGCTCGGCGCGATCGCCCATCAGCTGGCGGCGATCCGGGTCAACCACGCGGACTGGTTAAACGGCGAACGGCTGTGGCTGTACGACCTGCTGCAAAGGATCTACACCGACGACGGCCAGGGAGACGGGCATATCAGCGAGGAGGGGTTGCTGCTCCTGCCTGGCTTGGTTTCCTTTGCTCCCTTCGATTCCCTTCCCGTCTATTTGAGGGAATTCTCGATGTGGAAAAAAACGACTGTGACGGCGTGGCTCCCCGCTGCCGCGCTGTTGATGGCCTCGCGCAAAGACATGCGGCAGACCTACGATGCATGGATGGACCAGGTGATCGCCGAATCACAGATGCCGCTTTGGGAAACAGCCGGCACCGGATATACATCGGATCAACGCATTGAACAGATGGCCGAGTCGCCGCTTCAGAAAGCCCGCTACTTCATGATCGCAGTACTTGCCCCTGCCATGTCGGCTGCCCACCGGGCCGTTGAAAATGAGGCGGGGCAGCGCGAGGGGGTGATGATCGGGGTCGCGCTGGAGCTTTACCGACGGCAACATGGCGACTGGCCGTCGTCGCTGGAGGTGCTGGTGCCGCGTTACCTGCCGGCCGTGCCGGTGGATCGCTTGTCGGGCAAGCCGTTGCGGTACCGGGTTACGGACGCCGGGCCGGTGGTTTACTCCCTCGGGGTGGACGGGAACGACGACGGTGGCCGGCCGCCGATCGGTGAGAACGGAAAGCCAGACAACCTGGGTGCGGGCCTTTCCAGCCACGCATTCGGCCCGCCTGCCGGTGATGAGCCCGACGGGGACTGGGTGCTCTGGCCCATGCCGTATGTTGATTGAATCAGGCCAGGGTATTCGATCCGCGCCTGAGCGGGGTAACGGACGCCACCCAACGGATGGGCCGAGACTTGGCCGGGCGGGTCGATTACAATCCCGAGGATGAAGCGAACCGCCCTGCTGCTGCTTG
>CAZJCN010000524.1:0-1736 GCA_964544195.1 uncultured Phycisphaeraceae bacterium
CATCACACAATTCACCCAGACGATCAAGCGCTTCCTGATTATCGATCGTCAGCGGCTCACCGGACGGGTTGGCACTGGTCATCACCAGCGCATCAATCGACGGATTGAGCTTGTCAAAAATCAAGTGGTGGACAGGTGTGTATGGGAGCATGACTCCCAACCTGTGATTGTCCGGTGCGACTGAATCAGCGAGATGGTCTGCCCGGCGTCGAGGTGCCAGGACGATCGGGGCCGCGGCTGAGCGAAGTTGAACCCCGGCCGGGCCGCTTAGGTGGACAAGGGACGAAGCGGAGTCGTAAGACCGGCACATCAGCGCGAATGGTTTGTATTCACGCCGCTTGCCTTGGCGAAGCCGTGACACAGCCTGCTCATCATCGGCCCGGACAGCGAGATGGAAACCGCCCAGCCCCTTGATCGCAACGACACCACCGGCCTGCAATAACTTCGCGGCGCGTTCGACAGGGTCGCCGTCAATCGGTCGGCCCTCGGGATCGACAAACGACAATGTTGGCCCACAGTCGTGGCAGGCGATCGGTTGGGCGTGATATCTCCTGTCGGCGGGGTTGGTGTACTCGGACCGACAACGTGGGCACATCGAGAAACGACGCATCGTCGTGTTGGGTCGATCGTAGGGCACCCGTTCGATGATCGTGTAGCGCGGCCCACAATCGGTGCAATTCGTTAACGGATAGGCGTAGCGCCGATCCTTCGGGTTTCGGATTTCAGCCAAGCATGCCGGGCACACGGCGGCATCCGTCGCAACCGACGTGCATGGCTCTGCCGGGGCTTCATGCCTATCCTTACTGGGAGCGATACTGAACCCTTCTTCCGCCGGACAGGGTGTCAGTTCATCCACAATTATCTGGTCAATCAAAGCCAAGGGCGGCCGCTCATGTTTAAGGGCCCGTGAAAACCGCTTAAGCTGAGCAGCCGACCCCTGGGCTTCGATGGTGACCCCCCGGCGATCGTTCAGAACAAATCCCGATACCCCACACTGCTGTGCGATGCGATAGACAAACGGTCTGAAACCAACACCCTGCACCTGGCCCGTCAGATGCCAGCGTTGACGTAAGATGTGCTTGGCAGACTCAGCGGCGGGGCACATGCCGCACCCCCTTTTCACGGGCCCAATAAAGAGCGTTCAAGGGCAGTGTAGGTCATGCACCGCTTATGTCAAGTCAAAATTGTCTTTTTATATGCCAAACAAACGCCCCACGGGCAATGCCATGGGGCGATCGTTTGTAATATACTGAATTTTAAGTTACTTACACCAGCAAGGCGGGCTTATTCCTTAACCTCGTATTCCGCATCAATCACATCATCACCGGACTGATTGCCACCGGAAGTGGCTCCGGCTGTCTGCTCACCAGACTCACCCGACGACTGCGAAGCCGTGGCTTCATAGATCGCCTTACCGAGCTCCTGCGCCTGTTTATGCAGTTCATCCAGCGCTGCCTTGATCGCGGCCGCATCGTCTTCCTTGACCTTGGATTCAAGGTTGTTGATCGCCGATTCGATGTTACCTCGGATCTCGGCTGACACCTTGTCGCCGTGCTCTTCGAGCTGCTTGCGAGTCTGGTAGATCGCACTGTCGGCCATATTACGGACGTCCACCAGTTCGCGTCGCTTGCGATCTTCCTCGGCATGCGCTTCGGCGTCCTTCTTCATCTTCTCGATTTCCTCCTCCGACAGGCCGGAAGACCCTTTGATCTCGATCTTCTGGCTCTTACCGGTGG
>CAZJCN010000525.1:0-1735 GCA_964544195.1 uncultured Phycisphaeraceae bacterium
CACTGGACCGGCTTCCGGATGACCCGCCGATACCGAGGCAGCGTGTATCACATCCGTGTCAGTCGACCGGCTGGCAAGGGATTGAACGTGGCGTCGGTCACGTTGGATGGCAAAGCCCTCGACAAGCCGTTGATACCCCCACCCGCCAACCCGGGCGAGGAACACGAGGTCGAAGTGGTTTTGGCCTGAAATGTCGGCGTTTTATTTGTCCGGGAAGGGAATGGCGCCATACTAATTGTCTGGGTAAGGGAGGAAACGTGAGCGTGTCCAATCACCTGTTGCCGGGTCTGCTTGTGGGATTGTTGCTGTCGACCGGAGCGTCGGCCAATGATCAGGTGTTTTTCGATAATGGTCAGTTCGCGCTGCGTGCAGCGGACGGCGGGGTGCTTGAGCCGGCTGTCCCTGTCTACCACAACGGCACGCTCGTCGGCGGGCATAACCATAAGATCGTCGAGGCGTTCGACAACGTCCCCGGGACCGGCAGCTTCCCGCTGACGTTCGTTGATCTGCACGCCAACACGTTCCTCCGCACGACCTATCAGAAAGCCAACGGGCAGACCGGCGCGCTTGGAACGAGTGTCGTCGGGTCAGCCTCGTTTCGAACGAACGCCGGGCTTCAGTTTATCCCGACTGTGACCCGTGGCGATGTCAATACCACCGGTTTCTTTGGGCGTTACTTCAGTCAGATCGTCGGAAACTTCGGCACGCAGGCCAGCCTCACCACCACAAGGTCGTATCCGGATCCGGTCATCGGCAGGACGACGGTGGGCTTGTCCGTTCAATTCACCGCGGACCAGAACATCCCGCTGGTCGGCGGCTCATTCACGGGTAATGATCGCTTTCGGATGTTGACCCTCTCCAGCATGTTTGCCGGGCCTTCTGTTTTTGATGCCGACATGCTGCGTTACGAGGATGTCAACGGCAATATCCAGACATTACAGTTAAGCAGCAATACACCACGCAACGCGCACCTGTTTGCATCACCCGATGAAATCGGCGGTTGGATCGAACTGGTCAAAAACCCCGGATCAACCTGGTTCCCCGACAGCCCGACCATTCACATAGACCTGACGGACAAGGGGAATCTACGGCTTGGTGTACAAGGTTATTTGGCGGGAACAACGAACCCGAACGATGACTCGTTAAGCGTCTGGCTTGAGTGGCTGGATGCCCCGGATACGATCCCGGTCGGAACCACGCTGGGCATTGAGGTCGATGTGGTCGGACAGGGCGACCCTGACCGCCCGGTGATCACCGGCGATGCGAATGCCGACGGATTCGTCGGGATCAGTGACCTGAACCTGGTGCTGGGCGGTTGGAATCAATCTGTGCTGCCCGGGTTTTTCGCGGCTGGTGACCTGACCGCGGACGGTTTCGTCGGGATCGACGATCTGAATCAGGTTCTTGGCAACTGGAACGCAGGCAGCCTTCCCCCGGGGGGACTTGATGTGGACGCTATACCCGAGCCGGGCATGACAGGGACGATCCTCATCGGCCTGCTGTTGGGGGCCAACCGTCGGGCCTGACCCAAGCGGGGCTGTGGAAAACTCTCTGGCGAGAATAAGGAGGATTTGACACACGTATGGGGGCAGATACAATTCTTCGTCTGTCCCGGGTTGAAGGCGAACGGCTGAGCTGAGCAGGACTTAGCCGACCCGAGCCCGAACCCCTGACAGGCATGACGGCTTGGCCGACTGGCCGGGCCAACTTGACAAGCCCTTACAGGACAGTAAAG
>CAZJCN010000526.1:0-1732 GCA_964544195.1 uncultured Phycisphaeraceae bacterium
GCACGCACGATCGAGCCACATCGCGCCCGTCGCGCAACAGGTGGATGTATTTCGCCTCGGGCCAGAGGAACGGGATCCGGTCGAAGTGCTTATGGATCGTTGCCCCGACGATGGGCTTCTGATGTCGTTGGCGTTTCTGTTCAAGCCAGTGGTTGACCATCTTCACATAGTCGCCGGACGTATCGGATTCGAATCCTGTCGACAGGAAAATTCGGTCGGTACGCAGTCGGTCCAAGACATCCTTTGGATCAGGCAGCTGGCCCTCATCCCCGACGAACTCGACCATGTACTCCGACTCGTACTGAAAGGCCAGTTCCGGATGATGATCAAGCATCAGGCGCAGCAGGGTTGTGCCGGAACGTTCCGCCCCGACCATAAAGATCGGTGAAGGCCTTAGCGTGTCAGGTTGAGACTCACTCGCTGTCACTGTCATCGCCCCACACTCTGATGCCTGTGCATCCACCATCCGACTTCCCTTCGGGAACAATCACGACATACCGCAATGATACAAGTCTATGATCGGTCAATTACTGACCCATCCTCGTATTTCAGCCAACGAAACGAACGACAGCCGGCATGGGGGAAAAGACCGTGTGCAAGTTGACGGGCAACGTTCTCCGGATCGTTCCGTCAGCCCGATAACGTGCCCCTTCCGGATCAGCCGTGAATCGCCCGCCCGTCCACCGCCAGGGCCGCTTCCTTGACTGCCTCGGACAGGGTCGGATGCGCGTGACAGGTGCGATAAATATCTTCAGCCGTCGCGCCGTATTCCATCGCCGTCGCGCACTCCGCGATCAATGCGCCGGCGTCAGGGCCGATGATGTGAACCCCGAGTACCCGGTCGGTTTTTTTGTCCGACACGATCTTGACGAAACCATCCGTCTGTTCGATGGCGTGCGCCCGGCCGTTGCCCTTGAAGTGGAATACCCCCTTCTTGTACTCGTGGGCCTCGTCCTTCAACTCGCTTTCCGACTTGCCGACACTGGCGATCTCCGGATGTGTAAACACCACCGCGGGGATCACCTTGTAATTCACGTGGCCGTAGCCGGTCACGATCTTCTCGACACAGGCGATCCCTTCTTCCTCCGCCACATGTGCCAGCATCGGTGTGGGGATCACGTCGCCGATCGCATAGATCCCCTTCACGCTGGTCTGATAGTCCTTATCGACTACGATGAATCCCCGATCATCGCGCTCAATGCCCAGCGCTTCGATTCCCAGCCCCTCGGTGAACGGGGCCCGACCGACCGCCACAAGGACGCGATCGGCTTTCACCGGATCGGCTCCTTCCCGTTCAATGGTCACCCCCTGTTTGTCGGATTTGACCCCGGTCACCCTGCTCTTCAGCTCGAAGTTCAGTCCCTGCTTTTGAAAGACTTTCAACGCATGCCGGGCCAGGTCCCCGTCCATCCCGGGCAGGACACGATCGAGATATTCCAGCACGGTCACCTTGCTGCCCAATCGCCGCCAGACCGATCCGATCTCCAGCCCGATGTAGCCGGCCCCGATCACCGCCAGATGCTTCGGCGGCTTGTCGTAGCTCAGCGCGTCGGTACTGGTATCCACACGATCCATGGACAGGTCCACACCGGGCAACGTGGCCGGGCGAGACCCGGTCGCGATGAGGATATGCTTGGCTGACAACGTCTCCGTGTCGCCCGTCTCCTTGACAACACGAACGGTTTTATCCGGGTTGATCGACCCGACGCCTTGGTAGTGGGTGATCTTGTTT
>CAZJCN010000527.1:0-1723 GCA_964544195.1 uncultured Phycisphaeraceae bacterium
TTTTCGTCGTGCCTCCACTAAAGGAGAAAAAGCCGCGTTTGCGCGCACGAAAGCGACTATTTCATTGCGACACATTGTGCGATGTGTTGCCGGCGCAAAGGGTAACGGATTTCATGTGCTGTGCGATATTTCGTTTGGCAAACCCGAAATCTTGTGCGCGCGGTCCATGGTGGTCGTGTAGAGATACTCGGCGGCAAAGAAGCGTTGATCTCAGGAGGGCAATCTCATTCCAAGGTCAACATTTCGGCATGCAGCTTGTGTCATTTTCGTTCGGCTGGGCGGGCGTATTCAACAGCAACTGGTAAAGTGCCACATCCAGCCAACGGCCGAACTTGTAACCTACTTGCGGCAGTGTGCCGACGTGTCTGAAGCCGAGCTGTTCATGCAGGGCGATGCTGGCGGTGTTGTTCGCCTCGATGACGCCGATCATGGCGTGGATACCATGATGTTGAGCCGCGGTGATCAATTCCTGCATGACGAGTCTGCCCAGCCCCTGCCTGCGGTAATCCTTGTGTACGTAAACGGAATGTTCGACGGTGTACTGGTAAGCGGGCCAGGCTCTGAATGTTCCGTAGCTTCCGAAAGCCAGAAGCGTCCCCTTGTGATCCTCGATCCCGATCACGGGGAAACCGCCCGTGTGTTTGGCGTCGAACCAGGTCGCCATGTCCTGTCTTGTGCGGGGTGAATAGTCGAACAGGGCGGTGGAGTTCAGGATGGCGTCATTGAAGATATCCAGAATGGCATCCGCGTGGCGCTCATAGCTGCAGTTCACGATGGCGTGTGTGTCCACTGCGGCCTCCATGAAGGCGATCAAGTCAGACGGGGTGGTGCCATTCGAAGTCTTCGAGGTGTTGTCTGAGTCGGCCGAGGTTGGGGAAGCGTTTGAGGATGAGGGAGTGTTTCAGGCCGGCGCAGATGTGTTTGATCTCGGGGGGGAGTTTGGCGTAGTGCTTTCGTCCGCCGAGGCAGTCGTGGAAGACGCCGATGGTGTCGATGATGTCCTGCTGCTGTTTGTATCGGGCGGGTTTGCCCCAGTCGTAGAAGTCGACGAGCTTGAGGGTGAAGCCGATGCCCTGGGGGTTGATGACGATGTTGTCGGTGTGGACGTCGCCGTGGTATTCGCCGGTCCGGTGGATGGTCTGCAGGCCGAGGACGAGGTGGTAGAGGACGTGCAGGGCGACGTAGGGGTGCAGTCGTTTGCCGGGGTGTTGTTCGATCCAGCGTCCGAGGGGGACGCCGGGGCACAGTTCGCTGATCATGGCGAGGGTGTGTGTGCCACGGATGGTGACGGGGACGGAGTGGAGGTATTGGAGGACGATGGGGCAGCGTTTGAGAGCGTCGAGTTTTCGTGCGTGCTTGATGGGTCGTTGTCGAAAGGGGTCGCAGTGTGGGAAGTAGATCTTGGCGGCGCGCAGGATATCGGTGCCGGTCTCGAGGACTTCGTAGACTTCTCCCTCGATGCCCTGCCCGATGAGGGATCGGACGACGTAGTGTCGGCCGATCTTTCTGCCGGGCTTGAGTGCGAAACTGCTGATTCTCGGGGCCATGCGGTGTGATGCAGGTTCGCGTGTGAGGGTGTGGTGTGTGAGTGTATTTTATTCGGTGGCGGCCGGCTCGGTATCGGAGACACGGTCCTGTTCGGCGGGCTTGGGTTCCGCCTTTTTCGCCGCGTTCTTATCCGGTGCCAGGACCATGGTGGCGCGTCGGCCCATCATCTTGGGCG
>CAZJCN010000528.1:0-1718 GCA_964544195.1 uncultured Phycisphaeraceae bacterium
CGACAAAAGAGAACAGGAGGATGACCGAAAGCACGACCCAGATGGTCGCCAGGCCACGGTGTCGGACATGGGGGCAACGCGCCAAGGCTTGAAGTCGGTCAGGTTGATTACGGTTTGCGTTCATGGCAGCACCGATGTGACGTGCCGACCGGGACGTCGGCGAAGGTTGAGTTGTCATTCCCGGTGTTTCGACACGACGGATCTGAGTTTCTTTCGTGCGCGGTACTCGCGGTACCAGACCTGTCGGCAACTGATTTTCAGAGCGTCGGCGACGTCCTGCACTGAACGCTGCTGCACCCAACGCATGTAAAGCAGTTCATAATTCGGCCGGGAAACATTGCGACGGATGAGGATGAGCAGGTCCTTGACGCGGCGGTGAGATTCGGTCTGTTCGACTAACTTCGTGGGGTCGGAGGCGGCGTCGCGTGTTACGACGGACCGGAGCGACTGGCGTTCGCCGTCGCTGATACGGTACTCGTGTCGGAAATAGCTGGCGGTGACGCTGCGCACGACCTTGTAAAGCCAGCTGGAAAATGCCCCGCGCGAGGGCTGGTAATCGAAGGTTCGCAGATGCTTGATCAGGCGCATCCAGACTTCCTGTGTGCAGTCGTCGATATCACTTCGTGTTCGGACGTAGATGCGTACGAAACGCTGGATGATCGGATTGCAGTGATTGTAAAAACGTCGCCACACGGCCAGGTCGGCTGGGGATGGCCGTTCACCGTCGCCCATCCGCTTGAGATGGCGCTTGACCACGATCAGTGTGGACCGGTCCATCTTGAAAGCCTCTTGGCTCAACCGTGTCCCTCCAATCCGCGCATGACTCCACACACGGCCGATCCATGGCCAGTTCATCATTCCCTCAACACCCCGTCGTGATTGCAATACTCAAACGACTAAGACCCGCAACATGACACTCGGCGGGCTTACGACATGACTTCGTACCATGATAAGGGTTCGGACATATAGAGCAATGGTCTTTTGTGATGGTTTTCATGAAATTCAGAGGATTGTGAAGCTGGGCAACATGGCTGGCATGTTCATCTGATCCTTGCAGTCATTTCTGATATAGCGCGCAAGTGAACGCTGGCACCGGCGTATCACACCCCGGACGCATCGGAAGCGTCTGCTGTCCGACGAACAACGGACAACCATGTCTTGGCTTGGAGGCCGATGATTCATGTTGGTGTGTATGGATTGAACCATTTCTGGACGCGTGTTCCAGGGCGGGGATAACGTGCGCGGTAGGTACGTTGTCATATCTTCAACAGGTGCATGAAGAGTGTGCCGTAGGCAACAAAGGAGAATCATCATGTTGCAGCTTCTGAAAGAGTTCGTTCGGGAAGAAGAAGGCATTTCCAGCGTTGAGTATGCGCTGCTCCTGGCGTTTGTCGGTTCGGCTGTAGCCGCATCGGCGCTGGCGTTGGGCAACGCGGTTGCCGGCGAGATGGACGAAGCGGCCACCGAGATCGGCACGTCCGTGAACTAAGCACAATCACACCCACGGGCACACCCCGCCTGAGGTGATGCCCGACACTGGTTGTTGATACAACCGGAATCCGACCGCACGCCCCGTGGCTGAACCGCAGCCACGGGGCACATGCGGCCGGGAGGGTATCGCATGCTCAATTGCGGGTGCCCATCTCGCGGTGCCCTGAAAACACTTTTACACCTGGGCGGTGCGAGATGAGGAACCTGTCACGATTCACGGAAGACCA
>CAZJCN010000529.1:0-1715 GCA_964544195.1 uncultured Phycisphaeraceae bacterium
CCGTCGAGGACGCCGGCGTTGAATCTGGTTTTGCCCCCGCTGGTCCCGTGTCGGCGCGCCAGCCGATCCACCACCATGAACCCGGCGTTGTGGCGGGTCGCGGCGTACTCCGGACCGGGATTGCCCAAGCCAACGATCAGGTGCATGGTGGCGATCGGTTAAGCGTGAACGGTCAACGATAGAAAATATACACAGCCATGCCTGTCCGAGCCTGTCGATACGACGGACACACTGTTACAGGCAGCAAGGTGAAGAATAAGACAATTACTCTTTGTCTTCTTCTTTTTCCTTCTCTTCCGCCTTGCCGATGACTTCGGGCTCTGCCTCGCCTTCGGTCGGCTCTTCGACCTCGGCTTCGGCCTTGGTCACGGTCAGGTGGGCGATGAGGGTGTCCGGCTCGCTGACCGCGGTGACGCCTGCGGGCAGCTTCAGGTCCGACACCAGCAACGAATCACCGACCTGCATCTCGGTGACATCGTGCTCGATATATTCCGGGATGGCGTCGGCACGGCACTTGACCTCGATCGTGTTGGTGTTCTGTTCAAGCAGGGCACCGGCCTGTTTCAACCCGATCGCCTCGCCGACCAGTTGCACCTCAACCTCGACTTCGACCTCTTCACTCAGATCAACCCGGGCCAAGTCCACGTGGATGATATTCTTGCTGAGATGATCCCATTGCACGTCCTTGACGAGGCATTGCTCGGACTTGCCGGCGATATCCACTTCAATCAGGTGGGCGTTGTGGTGGAGTATTTCGATGATTTCTTTACGGTCAACCGAGATGTGTACCGGGTCTTGCTTGTGGCCGTAGATCACCGCGGGCAGTTTGCCTTGGGCGCGGATGCGGGCGGCGTAGCGGCTGCCGACGCGGTCTCGCGGTTCGGCGTGGATTTTGGGGTTGGTAGCGGTCGTCATGGTTTTACTCCGTTTCTTTCTTCTAAATCTTTCTTTGGTAAGCAGGGGTGTTATCGTTTGCTCCCGCTGTCGGAGCGGAACAGGCTCGAGACGGATTGGTTGTGATGGATCCGGCTGATCGCCTGGCCTAACAGGTCGGCGACGGACAGCTCGACGAGCTTGTCCTGGATCGGGGCACAGCGTGAACCGCAGGGGATGGTGTCCGTCACGATGATCTTGCTGATCGGGGCTTCGGCCAGACGCTCCATCGCCAGCCCGACCAGCACAGGGTGCGTGCAGGCGGCGATCACGTCGCGGGCGCCCTTGGCGGTGACCAGTTTGGCGGCTTCACAGATCGTTCCGGCGGTCGAGATCATGTCGTCGACCATCAGCACGGTCTTGTCCTTGACGTCGCCGATGATGTTGGCGGACACCACCTCGGTGCCGCTCTTTCGCCGTTTATCAATGATGGCCAAGTCATCACCCAACGCGGTGGCGTAGAGGCTCGCGGTCTTGACGTTACCGACGTCCGGGCTGACCAGGCACATCGGCCCGACGTCCTCCCGGAGTTTGCGGACATAATCCAGGATCACCGGACTGGCGGACAGATGATCGACCGGGATATCGAAAAATCCCTGGATCTGTGCCGCGTGCAGGTCCATGGTCAGAACACGATCGGCCCCGGCGGCGGTGATCAGGTTGGCCACGAGCTTGGCGGTGATGGGCGTTCGGCCCGTGTCTTTACGGTCCTGCCGGGCGTAGCCGTAGTAGGGGATGACGGCTGTGATCTGCCGGGCGCTGGCACGCTTGAGGCAGTCGAT
>CAZJCN010000530.1:0-1715 GCA_964544195.1 uncultured Phycisphaeraceae bacterium
AACGTGTCCGCGTTCAGCGCGACGGTGGACGCCAGCCCCATCGTGTGAAACGAGGCGTTGGTGGCACTGGGGCCGATGTAAGCCGGGTCGTATTTCGTTCCGGCGACCGCGATCCCCGTGCCGATCGGTCCGAAGCTGTCATGATGTCGCAGGCCCATGGCATGTCCAAGTTCATGTGCCGCGAGGTTGGCACTGGCCATGACGACGGAGTCACTGCTGGTCAGTTCGGGCAGGGTCCACGTTCCACCGCCGGCTTTGGGTGAGCCGTCGAACGACTTGAGCAGTCCCAACGCGTTCACGTCAACATCGTCATTATCATCCGTGTTTCGGAAATCCAGTTTTTCCGCTGCGCCGCCCATGAAGCCGTTGTTGAAGTTGATGAATGAGGTCGTGAAAGGCACCGGTGGATTCAGCGGATCGAAGATCTCGAACTTGATCCCGAACGGCCCACCGAACGGGTCCAGTGGATCGCTCATGAAAACCGCTTCCAGCGTTTCTTTGATCGCCGTGCGTTCGGCGGCCGTGTAGACGTGTTCATCGCTCGGATCGTCCAAAGAAACACTGTCGAAATTCAGCGTCACCGTCTGAAGCGCCATAGCCGGCTTGTTACCGATCAGCAGCACTGCTGTGGCAATAAAAATCAACCGGCTGAAGTATGACTTCAGGGAGTACCCAACCGCCCTTGTTATGAATGACATGTTGTCCGCCCTCGCTGGTTGTGTGTGAGAAATGGGCCGACCTTGGTGGGTCGACACGACAGCTACTGACAATTGTACGGGATTGAGGCGGAATATCACGGTAATTCTGCTGAGAATGTTGTTGGTTATACGTATTATGCTCTGATCGAGTGACCCTTGGCGGACCTTGGTGATTCTCGCAACATCGGCTACGCTGTTTGGTTATGGCAACGCAACGACTCTGGGCGCCTTGGCGCATGGCATACATCAGCGGGCTGGAGGAATCCGCGTCCGGCGAGAACTCGAACAAGACCGGCGGGTGTTTTCTTTGTGCCGCCGCCGAACGCGACCTGCCTGAAACCGAGTACGAAAAACGGTTGATCCTCAAGCGCGATGAACGCGGCATCCTGATGCTCAACCGGTATCCCTACACCAACGGGCATCTGCTTGTTGCACCCTATACACACACCGGTGATGTCAATGATCTTTCCCCGGAACAGCGTGCCGGGCTGATGGAACTGTGTAACCTCGGCGTCGCGTTGTTGCGAAAAACGATGAGCCCGCAGGGTTTTAATATCGGGATGAATCTTGGCCGATGCGCCGGTGCCGGCCTGCCCGGACACGCACACATGCACGTGGTCCCGCGTTGGAACGGCGATGTCAACTTCATGCAGACCGTCGGGCAGGTCCGGGTCATCCCTCAGGCACTGGAAGAAAGCTACCGCATGTTGAAATCCGCGCTTTCGTAAAGTGCGTGGCGAGCGGCTAAAAATAAACTCGTTGATGGACCGGGTATTCACGGCGGGTATCATGCCTGCATGCAGATCCTGGATTTCCCGGACAATCCGAAGCTGAAAACCCTGACCGAGCTGGTGGCATCATTGAGCTGTGCCACGGACCCGTCGGATGTATTGCGTGCGTTTGGAAGGGGCTGGGCAAAGCTTGTCGGACCATCGGGGTATGTCTCGCTCTCGTGCCGGGGCCTTGAGCCGGGGCAGTATCGGGTGACACGTCTGTTGCTCGAGGACGATATCGAGC
>CAZJCN010000531.1:0-1714 GCA_964544195.1 uncultured Phycisphaeraceae bacterium
GCAAGCGCTGGGCCGAGATGGGCAAGGACGTGATTATCGTGCTCGATTCGCTGACTCGGCTGGGTCGAGCGTTCAACACGGCTCCTAACATGCAGAACACCGGCCGAACCCTCTCCGGCGGGCTTGATGCCGGGGCGCTGGCGATCCCCAAGCAGATCTTCGGCGCCGCCCGACGCTTCGAGGAAGGCGGTTCGCTGACCATTATCGCCACTGCTCTGGTCGATACCGGCAGCCGTGGTGACCAGGTCATCTTCGAGGAGTTCAAAGGCACCGGCAACATGGAGCTGATCCTCGACCGTAAGATCGCCGAGCAACGCCTGTTCCCCGCGATTGATCTGGCGGCCAGCGGTACCCGTAAAGAAGACAAGCTGATGAGCGAGCACGAGCTGGCGACCATGACTGCGCTTCGGCGTCGTCTGCTGAATATGCCCCCGCCCCAGCAGGTCGAGCAGTTGCTCAAGGCCTTGGAACGGTTCAAGACCAACGCCGAACTGGTCGGTAACCCCCAATCCCCCGGTGCCGCGCCCAGCCCAGAACAACAGCAGCGCGGCCCCTTAGGCCCCGGCCGAAGAACCCAACGCACCGGCACGATCTAAGGCCCCGGTTGCAGGTTCGGTGACTTGCCCGTGTAGGTATGCCAGCCTCTCGATTAAGTGTGTAAGTCAGGCGTGAAGGGCGCGGACCAGTTGTCCAGCAATCTCATCGGGATTATCAGCGCTACACACCGCAGCACTGACCGCGATGCCCTTGACGCCTGCGGCGATCAGCTCCGCGATGCTATCAAGGTTGATCCCGCCGATCGCCAGGTGCGGCAGCCTGCCCCAATTCAGGTATTCCCTGAGGTAATCCGGCCCGGCAAGCACGGGCTTATGCTTGGTCTTTGTGGGGAACATCGGACCGACACCGCAGTAATCCGCGCCGTCGGCCAGAGCCTGTTTGGCCTGATCGAGATTGGAGGTACTGACGCCGATGAGCAGCTGTCGGCCGACGAGCTTGCGCACCTCGCGGCAGGGCAGGTCGGTCTGGCCCAGGTGGACGCCGTCGGCATCACCGAGCAGCGCCACATCCGGCCGATCGTTGACGATCACGGATACGCCCCTGGGCCGACACAGCTCCACCAGCCTGCGCGTGCGGGCCAGCAGTTCCTTGTCATCCAGGTCTTTTTCACGCAGTTGGATGCAGTCAGCCCCGCCCGCGACCGCCGCTTGGGTGACACGCAACCAGTCACTATCCGGGCACAACGATTCGCTGATCAATACGCACAGTTTCCACTGTCGGGCGCGCGTCGTTCCCATTGCAGCGATCAATTGTTGTTCCAGTGTGTAGCCACGATATCGCAGCTTTTCGAGTGTCGTCGACAGACCCGACAGGGTTTCCGGAAGCGTCTTGCTGTATTCCTCCAGCACACGCAGGGCTTCGCTGAGCCGTTTCCCCGCAGCCGTCACGACATCCGCAACATCCGACCGTCTCTGCTCGCTGTCCGTTACGATGGTGGTTCCGACGTCCCCGGGCGTGTCCCGCCAGGCGTCCAATTGACTGATTGACGAGAGGCATTGGGCCAGATCGTGGCGCAGTTGCTTGAGCTGGCCGGATAACTCAGCGTTGTTCAGGGCAAATCTCGCCGCGTCTTCCATCACGCGCAGTGCTTCACGTGCCCGGTTGGCGTTGGCGTCGAGGATACGGTACACGCTCGGCATATCACGAAGACTCCGAC
>CAZJCN010000532.1:0-1708 GCA_964544195.1 uncultured Phycisphaeraceae bacterium
CGTGCTGGGTGTGGCTCGGTCGAAGTTCGCAGACGGGGATTACCGCAAGCTGCTTCATGACTTTACCCCGGACAGCTACCCCGAAAAAGAAAAGTGGGAAAAGTTCGCCGGCCGGGTGTTTTATCATCAGGCGGATTCGACGAAACGCGACGATTGGCCGGGGATCCGTGCCCGAATCGGCGCGTTGGCTGAGGATCATGGGACCGGAAGGAACCTGCTGTTCTACCTGTCCATGGCTCCACAGTTCTTTGAACCGGTGATCAAGAATATCGGTGCCAGCGATCTGGTTACCGAGGGTCGGCTGTTCTGCAGCATCGGCGAAGACAAGCCCTGGCAGCGGATCGTGATCGAGAAGCCGTTCGGTTCCGACCCCGCCTCCGCCGTCCACCTGAACAATGTGGTAGCGGACGTTTTCGATGAAGGTTCGACCTACCGGATCGACCATTACCTGGGCAAGGAGCTGGTCCAGAACATGATGGTGCTGCGGTTTGCGAACACCATCTTCGAGCCGTTGTGGAACCGGCAATATATCGATCATGTTCAGATCACCGCTAGCGAGACGGTCGGCGTCGAGGGTCGGGGCAGCTATTACGACAGCCCCAACGGGGGCGCGATGCGGGACATGGTGCAAAGCCATCTGCTTCAGGTGCTGTCGGTGGTCGCGATGGAGCCGCCTGTCTCGATGAAGGCCGACGACATCCGTACGGAAAAGATCAAGGTATTCAAAGCATTGCGAGTGCCTAAGCCGGAGGAAGTACCGGATATCGCGGTGCGTGGGCAGTACGGCCCGGGATCGATCGATGGCAAACCGGTCCCCGGGTACCGTGAAAATGAGGGCGTCGCACCGGACAGCCAGACCGATACTTACGCGGCCATGCGGTTCCATGTCGATACCTGGCGGTGGGGCGGCGTGCCGTTCTATCTCCGGTCCGGCAAGGCGATGGCCAAGAAACTGACCGAGATCGTCATCTACTTCAAGCCCACACCCCACTGCCTGTTCCTGGAAGAGGCCAAGAAGTACAAGGCCAACCAGATCGTCATCGGCATCCAGCCAAACGAAGGTGTGCGTATCCGGTTCGAGGGCAAAGTGCCCGGCCTGGGCATGAAGATCAAAGACGTGGTGATGGATTTTGATTACAAAGAGCAGTGGAAAGTCTCGCCGCCTGACGGTTACGCCACCCTGCTGCATGATGTGATGCGTGGCGACCAGACTCTGTTCAAGCACCGCGACGAGATCGAATGTGCCTGGAACGCCGTCCAACCGGTGCTCGATTACTGGAAGGAGAACCCGCAGGACGACCTGCCCAACTACAACGCCGGCACGTGGGGCCCGAGCGCAGCCGACATCATGATGGCACGCGACGGACGGTACTGGCACAACGACTGATATACTCGGCTGGTGGCAGATCGAATAGCTTTGTGATCAACACTAACCGCCTGTCGATCCGCCAGCGATCCGTCACCAGCCACTCAACAAGACCTGGCCGACAGGGGAGAATCACCCGGATGACCTATGAACTGAACAACACCAATGCCAGTCATGACCTGTCTCTCCCCGGCGAGGTGCATGTAGCGCCGGATTCGGATTCATTGTTCGACGAACTGGGCTGCTGGTTTACCGCGATCGGGCTCAAGGCTGTACGGGATCGAGGCGTGTTCCACATCGCGTTGTCAGGCGGGACGACGCCTTGGCCGTTTTATCATCGGC
>CAZJCN010000533.1:0-1691 GCA_964544195.1 uncultured Phycisphaeraceae bacterium
GGCCGGGGCTTCGACGGGACGTGCAGACGATTGAGTCGGCCCAACAGTTCCGCGACTTCATGGCCCAAGGTATCGAGCGGATGCAGGCACAACCGGCGATGGTGTAGGCCGCATGTCTCAGCCGAATTTCCCGCTATAATCCCCCGCCCTACGCGGGGCGTGTCGTAAACGCCTCGGCCCTCCTGACAGTTCATTGCCCATCACACCCCGGTATCCCCCATGGCCCAGAACCACCTGCGTAACGTTGCCATCATCGCTCACGTCGACCACGGCAAGACGACCCTGACCGACCAGCTGCTGTACCAGTCCGGGCAGTTCCGCAAGGCCGAGCTGGATAAGCTCGCCGGCGGGCAGCACAACCTGATCATGGACACCGGGGACCTGGAACGTGAACGCGGCATCACCATCACCGCCAAGAACTGTGCCGTGAATTACCGGGGTCTGGACGGGGCGGACTACAAGATCAACTTGATCGACACACCCGGGCACGCGGATTTCGGTGGAGAAGTCGAGCGCGTGCTCAAGATGGCGGACGGCGTACTGCTGCTGGTCGACGCCTTCGAAGGCCCCATGCCCCAGACTCGGTTTGTTCTGGAAAAGGCGTTGGGCCACGGCCTCAAACCCGTGGTCGTCATCAACAAAATAGATAAGCCCAACGCCCGGCCCGACGAAGTGATAAACGAGGTTTTCGACCTGCTCGCGAGTCTGGACGCACCGGATGAAGCGTTGGATTTCCCGGTTGTCTATGCCTCCGCCAAGAACGGCTGGGCCACGATGGACGAATCGGTCATCGGCACCCCGGATCAGCCGACCGATGTCCGTGACCTGTTTGAAGCGATCCTCAAATTCGTCCCGCCGCCCAGCAAGGATGAAGCCAACCTCGCGGCCCCGCTTCAGATGATGGTCACCACGTTGGAGTACTCGGATTACGTCGGTCGGATCGCAGTCGGGCGTGTTTATGGCGGCCGGCTCAAGGGTGGGCAGCAGGTCACCGTCATCAACCGGGCAGGAGAAGGCTCACAGCAGCGGGCTCAGCAGGTATTCGTGTTCAACGGATTGGGCAAGCAGGAAGTTCCGGAGGTCGAGGCCGGCGATATTTGTGCCGTGGTCGGGTTGGAACGGATCGACATCGGCGACACGATCGCTTGTCCGGACCAGCCCAGTGCGCTGCCGCGTGTGGCGATCGACGAGCCGACACTGAGCATGATGTTCCGCGTCAATGATTCGCCCTTCGCCGGTAAAGAAGGCAAGTTCGTCACCAGCCGACAGATCTGGGACCGCTTGGAGAAGGAACTGCACAGCAACGTCGCCTTGAGAGCAGAACGGACCGAATCGGGCGAGGCGTTTCTAGTATCCGGACGAGGGCTGATGCATCTTGGGGTATTGATCGAGACGATGCGGCGAGAAGGTTACGAGCTGGCGGTCGGCAAGCCGGAGGTGATCCTCAGACGTATCGACGGCAAGCTGCAAGAGCCGATCGAGCAGCTGGTCGTGGACTGTCCAGCCGAATGCCAAAGCGCTGTCATGGCCTTGGTGAGCGACCGACGCGCGGAAGTGGTGAAGATGGACCCCAAGGCCGGGGCGGGAGATTACGTCCACATGGAGTTCACGATCCCGGCACGGGGGTTGATCGGGCTGCGGACGCGGATGCTCAACGCCACGCAGGGCCGAGCCATCATGCACCATAACCT
>CAZJCN010000534.1:0-1690 GCA_964544195.1 uncultured Phycisphaeraceae bacterium
CCCGCGGGCTGCCCTGACTTTCATCGGGTCGTGAAGTGTTGACTTAGATGATGACCAGGGCCTTCGGCAGCGCACGCCCCGGCGGAAGGCGGAGTTCAGGGCTCGGCAGCGACCGGTCCCGCGGAAGCCGTCCCTGCCGCCTCAGACCGGAAAAGCGTGAGACTTACGAAACCGAACACAGCATTCAACCGGAAGAAAGGGCCGAACACGCTAAACCAGACACACCGGGACATCCAACCCTGGTCGCTGGACCGGGCCGGGACTTGCCCTACGGCTTCCGACCCGCCGGCTTAGCCAACATGTCTACGCTCTTTTTCCACTGGAAAGAGCCTGTCCGCCGTGATGAACAGCGTTCAGTCGGTCTTGACACCCATCCGGGCCAACAATGCGTCGAACTGGTCAAGGGAGTAGAACTCGATGCTCAGCTTGCCCGTGCCCTTTTTCCGTCCGGGGCGAAGCGACACTTTCGTCCCCAACTGCTGCGAGATCTGTTTTTCCAGGTCCGCGAGATACGGGGCATTACGGCCGGGCGAAGACGGCAAATTACCATCTGCCCCTGATGATAACCTGCGTACCGCCTGCTCCACCTCCCGGACGGACATCCCCTGCCTAACGACCCGCTCGGCAAGCAAGAGCTGCTGCGCATCGTCCGATAACCCAGCCAAGGCCCGTGCCTGGCCCATCGAAAGCAGATTCTCCCGGATCATCTGCTTGACGCCGTCGCACAGACTCAGCAGGCGGAGGTGGTTGGTGATACTGGACCGATCAAGCCCGACCCGTTGGCCGGCCTCTTCATGGCTTAAGCCGAACTGGTCGATCAGGCGGGCAAAAGCTTCCGCCCGTTCGATCGGGTTGAGGTCTTCCCGTTGCAGGTTTTCGATCAGGGCCCATTCCGCGATCTGTCGATCGTTCAGGTCCCGGACCAGGGCAGGGACCCGCGACAGGCCGGCGAGCTGGGCGGCCCGCCATCGGCGTTCACCCGCTACGACCTCATACCGGCCGGCCCCTGTGGGAGCCGGATCGATCGGCCGAACGACGATCGGCTGCATGATTCCTTCACGACGAATGGATTCGGCAAGACGTTCGAGGCCGGCCTCATCAAATCGCTGGCGGGGCTGATGACGGTTCGGTTGAAGGGCATTGACAGGCAGGTAGACCAGGTCAGGCTGGCTGCCGTCACCCTCGGCCTCGCGATCCGTTTCACCCTTGTCGACCGCCGGATTGTCCGGGCTGTACCCCCTGCCTTTGGGCGCCACAGCCATGGGCGGTTTAGATGGCCGATCCGCTATTGCCGAAGCAGACTCGGCCTGCCCCTTCGACGATCCCGACTCGTTTGGGGACGAATCCTGATCAGCCTCGGTCTTATCCGGAGCCGGGGGAGGCTCAACCTTCACAGGAGTAGCCATGAGACTGCTCAGCCCTCGGCCGAGCTTCGGAGCACGATTCTTACTGGCAGACATGCCGACCTCCTTGTCCGTGAAATCCGTGAAAACATGATCTTGAACAAAACAGCCAACAGTGTATCCCTAGAAAGCTACGAGGCAAATCCATGCCCAGACCCCCACACACAGACACCTCGTGTGTTCCACGTGAAACACGTACACCGGCTCTGCAGCAGCAACAGCCCCGCATCGAATGTTCCACGTGGAACACGCATGAACCCGGCTGGCGATGTTTTCACTACGCACGC
>CAZJCN010000535.1:0-1681 GCA_964544195.1 uncultured Phycisphaeraceae bacterium
GGCCGGTGTTGTCGTGGATCGGGTTCCCGCCGGAGGTCCTGCCGATGGCGATCATCCGTCCGTTGACCGGCAGCGGATCGTCTGCCGTGGTCGCCGATCTGGTACAGGTGTACGGCCCGGATGCGTTGATCACCCGCATGGCGGCGACAATGTTCGGCTCCACAGAAACCACGTTCTATATCCTAGCAGTCTATTTCGGTGCGGTGAACGTCAAGAAAACCCGTCACGCGCTTCCCGCCGGGCTGATCGCGGACACAGTCGCGATCTTTCTGAGTGTTTACATCGTCCGTCTGTTGTTCGGTTGATTCCGCTTCACCCATAACCCGTAAAGGTTAGTCATGCGTCAGTGTCTGTCATCATCACCTGATCAGAACCATACCTACGCGATTCAATTCGCTGCCGGCAAACGAGCGGTTGTGTTGTGGATGCTGTTGTTTGTCGTGTGTCTGTCGGGTTGTACGGGCCGGGCACGAGTGGAGGAGGCGACCCAACCCACGTTGGCGCAGAAGCTCGACGCGATCCTGCATCGGTTGGACGACACAGGTGCGATCGTGTCCGCACGTTTCCTGGCGTTGCCGTCCGGTGAAGTGATCTACGAAACGGACAACTGTGACTATCCGTTCAAACCGGCAAGCAATATGAAGCTGCCGGTCAGCGCAGCGGGATTGGACTTCTTCGGGGCCGGGCATACTTTCAAGACCTACCTTGCCACGGACGGCGATGATTTATGGATCATCGGGACGGGCGACCCGGGCACGGGCGACCCTGTCATCGCCAAAGATCACGGCGGAACTCCTCTGACGATGCTCGATCGCTGGGCCGAGGCACTCAAGGCGAGAGGGGTGACAGAGATTAAAGGTGATCTTGTTTATGATGATCGGGCACTGGATGATTATCACCTGCACCCGACCTGGTGGCCGGACGATCTGCCGCACTGGTATGCCGCGCCGGTGTCCGGGCTGGCGTTCAATGATAACTGTGTCGATATCACCGTCACCCCGGCGGAGGAGGGGATGCCTGCTCATTACACCGTGATGCCGCCGGTGGAAAACATCACGATCATCAACAACACCATCAGCGGGGGATCGGAACATAAGCCGACCATCGAGAAGAAGCCCGGGGGAAATATTTATGAACTCGGTGGAGCCGTGACTCGTGAGCAGACGCTGAAAAGCAAACCGGTGGAAGACCCCGGCGCATTTTTCGCTGACGCGCTGCGAACACGATTGAAATCGCATGGGATTGAGATACACGGCCGGATCCGTCGTGCCGACCATCATCTTGATGGTCAATTGATCCCCAGCCCCGAAAAAACCGTGGCTATCCATGAGACTCGAATTGAAGACATCATCGCGAGGATCAACAAGCCCAGTCAGAACCTGTTTGCCGAGATGCTCTGCAAGACGACGGGGCGTGCGTATCACCAGACACTCGGTTATCACGAGCCGGGGTCATGGCTCAACGGCAGCGAGGCGATCAAGGCATTCCTTCGTAAGGCTGAGATCAACACACACCCGCTGGTTGTCGCCGACGGTTCTGGTCTGAGTCATAACAACCGTGTCACCGCCAAATTGATCAGCGACCTGTTGTTTCACATGCACCGGCACGAACACGCGGTGGAGTTTATCAACAGCCTGACGATCGGCGGGGTGGACGGCACGTTGCGAAACCGGTTCAAGGA
>CAZJCN010000536.1:0-1680 GCA_964544195.1 uncultured Phycisphaeraceae bacterium
GGAAATCTTGGCGTAATAGAGCTTGATCCGGTGGGTGCCCTTGGTCAGTTGGACTCTCTTGCGATCGGCGCTCCATTTGTTGGTGATTTCCGGGTCGCCCATCACGACCTCGCCGTCGATCAACACGACCGTGGCGCCGTTGCCTTCACGAACGATGTAATACTCATCATCGACTGGAACATCGATCTCGGCTTCGAGGACCACCGCGAAGGGGACGTCGTGATCGTTGGTTCCTTTGATCAGACGAAGATCAAAGAAACGGTTTGGAATCTCACCTTCATCCAGAACCGGTAGGGCGTCGAACTCGGGCGTGTTCAGTTTGACCTTGTTTTCGACTCCCCGGATGTCGTACTGACGATACTTCACCCACTTCAAAGGCGACTGCAGGTCCAGGCTCGCCAACTGATCGGCCGGCCAAGGCTCGTGTCGGTCCGTGTATTTATCACGGATTTTTCTGACCTGGTCGGGGTATATCGGCCCGGCATCGTTGCCCCAGGCCTGGCGGATGTAACTAAGTGTGGCTGCCATCTGTTCATCATCCAGCAGCGCCCCTTGGCCGGGCATTTCGTTCTGGTATGTCTCGCCCAAGAGTTCGATCTCGCCGGCTACACCGTGCAACGCTACCTTGATCAACCGCTCCACGTCGCCGGTCACCCACGGGCTTTTTGCCAACGGCGGGTATGAGCCGGATACCCCTTTGCCGTCGGGCTGATGGCAACTGGCGCACTGCGCCGCACCGAGGTACAGTTGTCGGCCCCACTCGATCGGGTCTTCGGTTTTTTCAACCGATGCGGATTCAAGAGGTTTGCCTTCCAGCTCCGCGACCGTCCATGGGGTCAGTCGATCGGCATGGGCCATCTGCACCGCACGGACCTTGTTGGTGGAAACCGGTGGGGCATGATGCCCCCACGCGTGTCGGATAAAAGTCAGCACCGCCGCGATCTCATCCGGCTTCAGTTGTGCGCCTTGGCCGGGCATGGCTGAGTTGTACGTCTGGCCGTCCACTTCCAATGGTCCTTGCAGGCCGTGGGTCACGATCCGAATCAGTCGCGTCGGGTCTTGATCCAGTACGCGCGGGTTCTTCCACAACGGCGGGAACAACGGCGGCTGACCCAACCCGGTCGACTTATGACAAGTGATGCACGACCCTTCCCGGTAGTACACTTCTTTGCCTTTGGCCATCACTTCGGGGTTCGGTCGTTCGTGTCCGCAGCCGGTTAGCAGCAGAGCAAGCCACAGCGAAACGAGAACGCTGAGGATGATCGTGCGAATGCGTGAGGCGGACAGGGGGACGGCGGACCATTCGTGCCTTTTCATAGGGTGATATAATACTTAATCACCCCGGGTGTTGCGAGCGAGCCTGCGGTTTAATCCGCCGACCGATTCCGGTGTATCCAGGCATGCCGGAGTGAAACTTTCGCGCCCGTTAACCGCCACATTTGCGCCATCGAAACCGGTTTTGGCCTACCGCCTGATAACGGTATTAGGCGAGACGATCTGTGTTGTGATATCTGTCAGATTGGTTATGGGTTTTTTCTTTCGTCTTATTCAATCAAGCGTCACGCTTTTCCGGTCTGAGGCGGCAGGGACGGCTTCCGCGGGACCGGTCGCTGCCGAGCCCTGACCTCCGCCTTCCGCCGGGGCGTGCGCTGCCGAAGGCCCAAGTCATCGTTCGATCCG
>CAZJCN010000537.1:0-1678 GCA_964544195.1 uncultured Phycisphaeraceae bacterium
TACAGCTCATGGCCCGCACCGGCTTCGCGGTATCGGCGACTGACGACCTCACGGATCGAAGCGTAATCGTCGTTGCCCCCTTCCACGGTCTTGATTCGGTATCGGCGGTACTCGTTCTTGAACGGTCGGCCGTCGACAAAACAGACCTTGGACCCGACGGTTTCACCCCCCTGAAGATGGGCTATGTCGATCGCTTCCATGCAACGGATCGGCTCTGACAGGCCGAGTGTGCGTGCAAGTGACTCCAGACCCTTGCGCGGGTCGTGCATGAACGATTCGACCTCGGGCTGCCAGCCCTGACCGGCCTTGCCACGGTCGTCGAGCTTTTCCAACGCGCGGATCTGGTCCCGCAACACCGCGGCCTGCTCGAAGCGCAACGCATCCGATTCCGCTTTCATCTGCTCACGCATTTCTCTGAGCATGACGGAACGCTTGGATTCGAGGAATCGGACAAACCGCCGGATATCTTCGCGGTAGGCTTCTTTATCGATTTTGGCTGCGCACGGGGCCGAGCACTGCTTGATCGGGTACAGCAGGCAGGGGCGGAAGTGCCTCCGACTATCGTCGTCTTCCCGGATCTCCAGATGACAGGTTCGGAACTTGAATACACGTTGCAGCAGTTGCACGCTCTCCCTCAGCGCGTACACACTGGTGAACGGGCCGAGTACCTTGGCACCGCGGTATTCTTCTGCTGCGGGTTCGCGCGTGATGAACACCCCGGGGAAGTCGTCACGCATCGTGATGACCAGGTATGGAAAGGTCTTGCCATCGGTCAACCGGGCATTGAACTTCGGGTGGATGTCCTTGATCAGCCGGTTTTCGGTGAGCAGCGCCTCCCATTCGCTTTCACACTCGATCACGTCGAAGTCATCGACGAGGTCGAGCATGGGCTGCTTTTTCGGGCCGAGGTCGGCGGACGGAACAAAATAACTGCTGACACGGTTGGGCAGGTTCAGCGCCTTGCCGATGTAGAGCACGACGCCGGCGGCGTCTTTCATAAGGTAGACACCGGGCACGGGCGGCAAGGCACGGGCCTTGGCCAGAAGCAGATCGAGTTTTTCACGACGGTCGGCCATGCGTCGGCATTTTAGGCCGGGTGCGCTGTCGGTGTGAGCAGCCGCAGGCGTAACGGCTTGATCGCCAGAACACACAGCAGGATCAGGCAGGCGATCGCCAGCCAATGGGGGATCAACCCGTGCTCATGGGCTTCACTCGCCTGTGCCGCGACATCCAGTTCAAGCATAGCCGCCACCGCATCTGTCGCCAGGCCGCAGGCGATCGCGCTGACGCCGACACCAATCAGATAAGCCACCATGTACCGGGTTCCCAGTTCCTTGCGGACCACGCCGAGGGTGGCGACATTGGTCGCCGGCCCCGCCAGCATGAACACCAGCACCGCTCCGGGAGACAGGCCCGCAATCAACAGGCTGGCCGCCAACGGCGTCGAGGCCACCGCGCAGATATACATCGGGATACCCACCACGGTCATCAGCAGCATCACGCCAAGGCCCGAGCCGAGTTCCGCAAACTGGCCCGGCTCGACAAACGCGCTGATCGCCCCAGCCATGAACAACCCGATCACCAGCCAACGAACGGTATCTCCCAAAATCTCGCCCGCGGCCTCAAGCAGTGCAACCATCACGCCCGGACGTCCGGCATGTCCCGAAGACGATGCCGA
>CAZJCN010000538.1:0-1673 GCA_964544195.1 uncultured Phycisphaeraceae bacterium
CGACCCAGCCATGACCGACGCGGCACTGATCGATTCCACCCTCGGCAATCGGCCCTTGAAGCAGGAAAAGGTTTTTATCAACGACGAAGCGGGTAATCCGGTTGAAGTGCCCGGCCCCACTCCGCCACCTAACCTGAACCCCAACCGACTCACCAACGCCGAACGAGTCGGCCTGGACCTGTTCATGAGCCATCCACTGGGACTTGAACTGGCGGGCGTTATCCTGCTGGTTTCTTTGATCGGGGCAGTTGTCATCGCCAGAACTAAAGTGCCCGACGAAACCCAAGTGGTTTCCGGTTGATCTTGTCGGGTTCTGGGACATGATCAGGAACCAACAACGAAACAGTATTCAATACAATCAGACTCGAAACTGATAGCAATACTGACAGTCATAAGTAGCGAAACAAGAAACATTAACCTCAATCCCAACAACCCATGCCCGTAACCCCGATGGACAGCCTGGCCCTTTCACATTTTCTCCTGACCGGAGCGGTGTTGTTCTGCCTCGGGCTGATCGGTTTTATCGCTCGGCGGAACCTGATCATCATGTTTCTTTGTACGGAGATGATGTTTCAAGGGGTCGCGGTGTCATTGGTGGCGTTCAGCCGTTTTCACCTGAACGCGGCCGGTCAGACGTTTGTGATTTTCGTCCTCACGATCGCCGCGGCGGAAGCGGCGCTTGCGCTGGGCTTGGTCGTGTTGCTGTTCCGACGTAAACGGACACTCGACGCCTTGGCATGGTCACAACTGCAAGGATAACGCTTGACACCCACATAGTGGCTTAAGCCACTATCGGTAATCAATCACGGATAACCTGGGCTATTGCCCGACCCCGAAATCTGAAACCCGATGCCCATAGAACTGATCAAACTCGTCCCATGGATCCCGTTACTTGGTGCGGCGCTGTGTGGCATCTGCTGCATGAAACCGGCACTGCGTAAGGCGGCTGGACCAATCAGCGTGTTGTCGATCTTCATCCCCTTCCTGATCACCTGCGGGGTGTATCCGACCGCCTCACAACTGGCAGGCGAAGACAAGGTACAAGCCGTCTATAGCTGGATCGGTGTCGGCGGATTCCAGGTCAACATGGGCTACTTCATCGATCCGTTGACGATGGTGATGCTGTTCGTCGTCACAGGGATCGGCACGCTCATCGCCACCTACGCGATGGGCTACATGCACGGCGATCGGGGCTACGCCCGCTTTTTCATGGCGGTGTCTTTGTTCATCTTCGCGATGACCTCTCTGGTCATGGCGGACAACCTCGTGCTGTTGTATCTCGGCTGGGAAGGCGTGGGCCTGTGCTCATACCTGCTGATCGGGTACTACTACGACAAGCCCGAAGCCGTCGCCGCCGCGAAGAAGGCGTTCATCGTCAACCGAGTCGGCGACCTCGGGTTCGCACTCGGTATCTTCCTGACCTACATGAACTACGGCACGGTCAGCCTCGCAGCAGTGACCGACGCGGCCCGCCACGCCCTCGAAGCCGGCATCGACCCGACCAGAGCTGACCTGTGGATCCCCTTCCTCCTGATGCTCGGTGCGTTCGGTAAGAGTGCTCAGATCCCGTTGTATGTCTGGTTGCCTGACGCGATGGCCGGCCCGACTCCGGTTTCCGCTCTCGTGCACGCGGCAACCATGGTGACTGCCGGCGTCTACATGATCGCCCGGCT
>CAZJCN010000539.1:0-1671 GCA_964544195.1 uncultured Phycisphaeraceae bacterium
CGCGGCAGGCGTTGAGGTCGGTTTCGTGCACCATCTCCGTCACGGTATGGATATAGCGGGTCGGGCAGGAGAGGGTGAAGGTGCGGACGCCCTCAGCTGATCGTTGGATCGTCCCGGCATCGGTCCCGCCGCGGGGCAGGATCGAACGCTGATGGGGGATCTTGCGCTTTTGAGCAACCGCTTCGAAAGTTTCGAGCACCTCAAGATCGGCGATCGATGCACCGTCCATGATGGTCAGCGCAGCCCCTTTGCCCTGTTCGGTGATGCGCAGTTCTCCCGGAACGCCCGGCGTGTCGCAGCAGAGGGTGGTGTCGATCGCGATGCCGATGTCGGGCTTGATGCCGTAAGCTGCCGTGCCTGCGCCGCGCAGCCCGACCTCCTCCTGCACGGTGAACACGCAATGCACCTCGCAGTTGTGCCCCTTGGCCTTGGCGAGTTTTTTCACCGCTTCGATCGCCACCCAGCAGGCGACGCGGTTGTCCATGCACTGGCTGACAAACGTGTTGCCCACCTTCTGGAACGGGGCCTTGAGCACGACCATGTCGCCGAGCCTGACCTTCTTCTTCACCTGTTCGACGGGCAGGCCCAGGTCGATGGTCAGATCTTCGATCTCGGGGACCTTCTTGCGTTCTTCGGGGCTTGCGATATGCACGGGCTTGCCGCCGGGGTTCAGGACGCCGGGCAGGTCTTTCTTCGGGTCGTTGACGTCCGGACAGACGGTGACCAGCCGGGCGAAAAGGTTACGGGTGTCGAACCCGCCGACGGGGTTGACACGAAGAAACCCCTTGTCGTCGATATGGCTGACAAGGAAACCGATCTGGTCCATGTGCGCCGCGAGCATGACGCGTGTCGGGTTCTTTTTGGATTTCGCGCTACCGGTCGGGCGGGGCTTGCGCACGCAGATCAGTGAACCGAGCGCATCGGTACGGACCTCGTCGAACAGGCCTTTGATGTGTGACTTGATCAGTTCACGGACACGGTGTTCCCGGCCGGGCACGCCGGGGGTCAGCACGAGTTGTTCAAGCAGTTTCATGCCCAAAGTATAACGGCCGGCGCATCGACGCGCGAACGGACCCGCACCGTTGTCGCGTCACCCCCCAAGCGCTTGAATCGCCTTGGCCAGCTCAACGTCTTTATGCGTGACCTTGCCCCCGGCATCGTGCGTGTTCAGTGAAATCGTTACGCGGTTGTAGACGTTGAACAGTTCGGGGTGGTGCTGGTGCTGTTCCGCGAGCAGACCGACGCGCACGATAAACGCCATCGCTTCACTGAAATCCTTGAACTGGAAGCTGCGGGTCAGCCTGTCCTGCTCGTGCGACCAGCCGGGCAGAATGTCGAGGGCGGATCGGATCTGGTCATCGGAAAGCGGTTCGGGCATGTCGGCTCCTTTCCGAGCATTGTAGCCCGACATTGGCCGACGACCTGCCACGACCTGTGTTCATCGTCGCTGCCGACGTGTGACAGCCAGCAGGCCCAGCCCGATCAGGGTCAGCCCGGCCGGCTCGGGAACCGTCGCCCCGGCGGCGGGCGGCGTGCCCACGTTCCACGCTCCCAACACCGCGTTGAGGTCCTCGATCCCGACGAAACCGTCTCCCGAGACGTCCGCCTCCGCAGCCCCCGGCGGGATGGTCTGGTTCCAGTTGCCCAGCACGATGTTCAGGTCGCCGATCC
>CAZJCN010000540.1:0-1654 GCA_964544195.1 uncultured Phycisphaeraceae bacterium
CAATGACCCGTGGCAACACTTCCGCGACGATCTTCTCGATGATGGTCGAAGGCAGGTCCTCGGTCGCAGGATAAACGGGGCGTAGCCGTTCTGCTTTGACCGGTATCTGGTCTGGCTCTTCCAAAACCTCCCATTTCGGGTTAGTCATCTGTGGATACTGGTCATAGAACCGAACCTTGCCTTGCACGCGAAGAACCATGCCGGGATGGATCTTGTCACGCAGGAAGCGGGCGTTGAACCAGGTCAGACTCAGTGTCCCGGAATCATCATGCAAAGTTGCAGTAAACCGGCCTTTCTTACCCGGAGCGGACACCCATTGGGCATGATGAACCACACCACGGGCCGTCCCTACGGTCCCCTCAACCAGCCGGGCGATGCTGCCCTCCTCCGCCTGATACTCGTAGCGCATCGGCAGGTGTCTGAGCAGGTCGCTGACGGTATGGATGTTCAGTCTGGCGAACAACCTCGCCCGACGCGCCCCGATGCCCGGCAGCGATAGAACCGGCGTATTCAACCGGATAGATTCCGTCTGTTGCGACTCATCACTCACACGCCGGATTCTACACGCTGAACCAGGCCGATTCCCGTCCGCCAACGCATTACAATGCGGGTATGCCTGAGACTGTAATCAGACGACCGATCGTTATCCTGGGACCCACCGCCGGCAGAAAAAGCGATTTTGCGGTGGAATTGGCCGAGCGCGTGCCCGGGGGAGGCGGGATTATCGGCGCCGACTCCATGCAGATCTACCGACACATGGACGCCGGCACAGCCAAGCCCAGCCCCGCCCTGCGCCAGCGTGTGCCCCACCACTTGATCGATATCGTTGAACCCACCGAACGCTTCACCGTCGCGGACTGGTTGGAAAAAGCGGACACACTGATCCATGCCATCCAGCAGGCGGGTAAAACGCCGATCGTCGTAGGCGGCACCAACCTGTATATCAAGGCTTTGTTGGAAGGGATGTTTCAAGGGCCTGGCAAGGATGAGGCATTCCGTAAGACATTGGCCGATCTCGACGGCCCGGCTTTGCATGCAAAACTGAAACCGATCGACCCCGAGGCCGCAAGCCGAATCTCACCCAACGATCGCAAGCGCCTCGTCCGTGCGCTGGAGGTCTATCATCTGACCGGCCAACCGATCAGCAAACTTCAACAACAGTGGGAAGACCAGCCGCGAGTAACCTACCGACACAACCCCGTCTTGGTGGGACTGCATTGGCCGGTCGAGGCGATCAACACGCGGATCAACCTGCGTGTCAAAGCCATGTTCTATCCCGACAAAGTCGACCCGGCGATCGCAGCGGAAGTCTGCCCCAATGGTGAAAGCCTGCCCGAAGAAACCCGCCGGCTGCTGGATACCAACCTGCTGGGCGAGCAGGCCCGTGAAGCCTTGGGCTATAAACAACTGATCGCGCACTACCAAGGCGAATACACCCTGGACGAAGCGTATGAGAAGACCAAGATCCTGACCCGCCGTTTCGCCAAGCAACAGCGCACCTGGCTCCGCCGATTCCACCACATCAACTGGCTCCCCGCCGAGGCTATGTCTCCCGGCGAGCTGGCTGAGCGAGCGTTGGTGTATCTTGCCGCAGAAATCTCTAAGAGCGCCTAACAAAAAGAATCTTTGAGTATCCGATGGCAGATCAGGATAC
>CAZJCN010000541.1:0-1636 GCA_964544195.1 uncultured Phycisphaeraceae bacterium
AGATCGTGGTGTCGTAGGGCGGCACACCGAAACTCCAACACACGGACGGATTTTTTTCGATATGCGTGATCTTGCGTGTGTCCTTGGCGCTGAGGCTGTAAAGACGATGCGGCCCTTGTTCATCAGGCACGGCACCCATGAACCGACTGACAGGCGCGTCATGTTCGTCCACGGTTGACATCACACCGACAAAAGCCTCACGGATGACTTTCATTGCGGTTTCGATCGCCAGTGCTTGGTCCATAGTGAAGACTCCGATCAAATGCAGTTTATATCGGCTTATCAGAATATCTACAAGCAAGGCCCGATGCTAGAGTTAACCGCTCGTTCTGGGTGTAAGGCCCGTAAGGGTCATACCGGTTGTACCAAACAGTCGGGTTCGATCGGGCAGTATCTTACCCCTTGCAACTCATGCCTGTTATCGCTCCATCAAGACGTAATCGCTATTAGCCGACGATTATTCAAGGAGACGGCAGGGGAGGCTCATGCTTCGGATCGATACCCGTAACGCCCAACCCGGGATGACATTAGCACTGCCTGTGCAGTTGCCGTCGAACCCCTCGCGCTTGTTGTTGAGGGTCGGGTATAAACTGACGGCCGATACGATCCGGAAACTGACAGAGCTACGAGTTCGGTCGATCTGGGTAGGCTACCCGAGCCTTGCGTTCCTGAACACCGTTATCAATCAGGAAACGGTTCAGTCACAGTCCGCGGTTGCGCATCAGATTACACAGACTTTCGAGGCCGTACAGAAGCAAGCAACTGCCAAGTTACCCTATCACCAGTACACCCGATCCATTGAGAAGCTGGTCCATCAACTGATCTCGCACCCCCAGTCTGCGGTGTTTCTGGGCGATCTGAACGAGGCCAACGACGACCTGATGCGACATAGCTCAAGCGTGACGTATCTGGCGCTGCTCATGGGCTTGAAGCTGGAGGGTTATCTTGTTCGAGAACGCCGTCATGTGGATCCAGTGCGTGCAGCAGAGGTGGTCAACCTCGGATTAGGGGCGATGCTGCACGATATCGGGATGACACTTCTCCCAGAGGCGGTACGGCAGGCGTACCTGGATTCTGGGGATGAATCCGACCCAGCTTACCGTGAGCATCCGGCATTAGGTTTTCGCCTGGTCCGTGGAAAAGTCAGCGCGACGGTGGCTTCAACCATCCTTCACCACCACCAACATTTCGATGGGTCCGGATTTGCCGGGGCGGACTTCCCAGTCATGCGTAACAAGCAGATTCATGTGTTCGCCCGTATCGCCACGGTGGCTGACCAGTTCGACCGGCTACGTTATCCCCCGGGTCGCCCGGCCCAGCCGACGGTCTGGGCGTTACGATGCATGCTGGAATCACCTCTGATCTATCGCTATGACCCGCAAGTGCTTGACGCGCTGTTGTCGGTAGTCCCGCCGTATGCGCCGGGGTCCATGGTCACTTTGAGCGATGGTCGACACGCGGTCGTGATCGACCACCACCCACAACGCCCCTGTCGACCCATCGTCCAACTGCTTCCCGATCCCTCTGCATTGAATCGGGAAGACCTGCCGCTTGGACCGATGCTTGATCTTGCTGAACAGTCGCCCAGGATTTACATCACCCAATGCGATGGCTTCAATGTCGGGGATTTGAACTT
>CAZJCN010000542.1:0-1622 GCA_964544195.1 uncultured Phycisphaeraceae bacterium
GCCCGGGTTTGCCGACAGCCGGGTCTTGCACGATCATGAGCACTTTACGCAGGTTAGTCCCGATGAACAAGACCGAACACCAACCCCAAGCCGGAGATGATCCGCCCCGCCTGTCCCGGGACGAGCAGGCCCGGTTTGCCCGTCAGGTGCTGGATGCCGAGGCCGAGGCCGTCAGGCGGGTTCCGATTGATGAGCGGTTCCACCAAGCGGTGGACCTGATCCTCAATGCCGGGGACGGGAGCCTGGTCGTCTCGGGGCTGGGCAAGAGCGGGCTGATCGGGCAGAAGCTCGCGGCGACCTTCGCCAGTACCGGCACGCCCAGCCATTTTCTGCACCCGGTCGAGGCGATGCACGGCGATCTGGGCAAGGTCCGCAAGCGGGATGTCGTCCTCCTGCTTTCCTACGGGGGCAATACCGACGAAGTCGTCACGCTCGCGGAACTGCTCAGACAAGACGAGGTCCCGGTGATCGCGATGGTCGGGCGTGAGGATTGCGATCTCGCCCGGTTGGCGACGGTGACCCTGTTGATCGGAGACGTGACCGAGGCCTGTCCGCACAACCTGGCGCCGACCGCCAGCACGACCGCGATGCTAGCTTTAGGGGACGCCTTGGCGCTGACCGTCAGCCGGCGGCGTAACTTCGGGGTCAGCGATTTCCACAAGTTCCACCCCGGCGGGGGGCTGGGTCGGCAACTGATGCCCGTGGTCCACGCGATGCGTTTCAAGGCCGGTCACAACCTGCCGTTGATCACCCTCGGCCTGAGCGTTCAACAGGCCTACGCCAAGGCGGAGGAATTCGCCAAGGAATCGGGCCTGCGTCGTCCGGGGGCACTGTTGATCATTGATGATGAAGGCCGACTGGCGGGGATCGTGACCGACGGCGACCTGCGATCGGCCCTGATCCGGCGGGGGCCTGAGGTCTGGGGCGGGCCGATCCGTGATCTGATGACCTCCAATCCCACCACACTGCCGCACACCGCGCTGGTTCGAGATGCGGTACGCATCGTTCGTGAAAAGCGTTTTGATGAAGTGCCCGTCATCGACGCCGAGCGCAGACCCGTCGGACTGATCGACGTGCAGGACCTGGCGGCATTGAAAGTCATCGAAGGGTAAGCGGGATACCATGCCAAAGAAAGTGGCCGACATCCAACTGATCGTCTTTGATGTCGACGGCGTGCTTACAGACGGGGCGCTGATTTACGACAACACGGGCAACGAACTGAAGCGATTCAATATCAAGGACGGTTTCGGCATCCGGGCTGCTCAGCATGCAGGGTTGCGGGTTGGTGTCCTGACCGCGCGTTCCAGCGAGGTCGTACATCGTCGCATAAAAGAATTGAAAGTTGATTTGTATCTTCACGGCTCGAAAGACAAGGCGGCCGGGATCGAAACGATCGCGGAACGCGCTCGGGTATCACTCGAACAGACCGCCTTCATGGGCGACGACATCCTCGACCTGCCGGCGCTCAAGAAGGTCGGATACCCGATGGCGGTGGCGGATGCCGCGATCGAGGTGCTCGAAACAGCCGAGTTTATCAGCGAGGCACGGGGCGGCCGGGGGGCGGCTCGGGAAGCGATCGAACACATTCTTCGGGCTCAGGGCAAATGGGACGGGGTGGTGGA
>CAZJCN010000543.1:0-1617 GCA_964544195.1 uncultured Phycisphaeraceae bacterium
CGGCCTCGGGTGCGGCGCCTTATTCAGCGCCAGATTCCACAACACACCGCCTGATAAGCGGATCACTTACTGACTGGCCTGCTCTTTCACAGTTTCATCCTCGGATGACGCATCGGCAGGCTTCTCATCATCCGAAGATGGTTCCGGTTCCTCAGTATTCAACGACACACCACTGCCCGCGGCGGCGTCGTCTGCCCCGGCAGACTCGCCCTCAACGGGCGCCGCTTCCTGTCGCTGTTCGAGCATGTCCACGATGCTGCCGCCTTCGTCGGGCAACAGGTCACCGAGCACCGATGCCGCTTGCGCTTCGCCCGGCAGGGAGGCGAGTTCGGCCTCCTGCTCGCGCTTGAGCCGTTCGGTCTCTTCCTTCTCGCGTGCCTGCTCTTCAGAAACCTGCTTGGCACGTTCGGCCGCAGCTTCCACCACCTTGCCGGCCAGGTCCTCATCAAGACCCAACGACTCTTCGAGGTAATCCGAGCCGACTTCTTCGACGTCGAACACACTGATGACGCCCAACGCCACCAGTCTGTCGATGTGGTCTTCCGTGATGCCGTCGACCTTCTTGAGGCAGTCTTCGAGGATGTCCAGGCTCTTGGTGAACTCGGCCGGGGTGAGGATGTCGATGTCCCACTTCGTCAGCTTCGCGGCAAGCCGGACGTTCTGACCGCGCTTGCCGATTGCCAGTGAAAGCTGGTCCTCGTTGACCACCACGGTTGCACGGCCCAACTGGAAGCAGAGGGAGATCTCCACGACCTCAGCGGGCTTGAGCGCATTCTGGATCAGGATCTGGCTGGATTCATTCCACCGCACGATGTCGATCTTCTCGCCCCCGAGTTCGTCCACGATGTTCTTGATCCGGCTGCCGCGCACACCGACACAGGCACCCACCGCATCGACCTTGGAATCGATCGAGCTGACGGCGATCTTGGTCCGGTGCCCCGGTTCACGGGCGATCTCCTTGATCTCGATGATCCGCTCGGCCACTTCCGGCACCTCGATCTCGAACAGCCGACGGATAAACAACACACTGGCCCGGCTGAGCACGATCTTGACCTGGTTGCCGGCGTCACGGACGTCCTCGATCAGACAGCGGACCCGTTCGCCGGGCTGGTGCTGTTCGCCGGGGATCTGCTCACTGCGAGGCATGAAGCCTTCCGCCCGACCGATCTGAACCACCAACGCCCCACCTTCGTAGCGCTGAGCCATACCGGTGACCAGCTCGCCGACCCGGTCGATGAACTCGTTGTAGATGCTGGCCCGCTCGTCTTCACGGAACCGCTGGATCATGACCTGCTTGGCGGTCTGAGCGGGGATTCGGCCCAATTCTTCGAGGTCGATCTCCTTATCGCCGCGCCAAACCCGGATCTGGCCGGTCAGGCGATCGACTTCGGCGCTGAACTCGTCGGTATCCGGCGCGTTGAAATGCTTGCGGGCTGCGGACACCATCGCCTGCTCGATATCCGAGAACAGGGATTCTTTATCGACGTTGCGGTCACGGGAGATCGAGTCGATCAGCCGCAGCATTTCGGAACCGTTGATAGCCATAATGAGTCTTCTTTCTTCAGTTGTTCTGATCCCAGGCCGAGGCGTTGGTCTGTCCGTCACCCAGCCCGGTGC
>CAZJCN010000544.1:0-1615 GCA_964544195.1 uncultured Phycisphaeraceae bacterium
CGATCCATAGCCTGCTGCTGGCTGTGTACGTCCACACTCATGCCGCCACCTCCCCGCGGAGTTGCAAAGCGATCGGCGAGTAGGGTTCGCGTTCAAGCCACTGCTCGAGACGGCGCTGGGCGTCTTCTTCGCGACCCTCGGCTTTTTCACGCCGGATCAAAGCCGCCTGCACGTCCGCGTAGGTCGGGTGTTGGGTTGCCACACACATCAGCACTGTCCTCGGCGGCAGGGCGGTTTGGCCGTCGTCCTGTAACCGATTGATCAGCAGCGCCAGCGGGGCACAGTACGGGTCTTCTTCAAGACCACGGTGCGCCCAACGACGGGCTTGGGCATGGTCCCCGGCCAGTTCATTCAGCTCGGCTATGGCACGACAGATCATCGTCATCTGTCTCGTGTCGTTCTCGAACAGTGGAACGATCCGGCGGATGGCTTCGCGCAGAAGCCGAACCGTTTCGAGGTCTCGGCGATGTTGCAACGCGTATACCAGCGAGGGGATCGCCCGCGGCTCGACAGCCAGCTCTTTGGCCAATTCTTCGACCGGCTCCGGGCCATAGGTCGGCCATTCATTCGCCCCCGGCACACTCATGTCACGCAACCATTGGGCCGCATCCCGACCGAATGTCTTGTGGTAAGCACGCCCCAAGTCCCGGGCCTGCTCGGTCTGGCCAAGGATCATCAACAGGCTGAGTTTCAGCCGAATCTGATCGTGGGTGCACTGGCCGACATGATCCGGCGTCACGTCCTTGAGCACGGTCAAGGCTTCTTTATGGCGTCCGCGCCTCGCCAACAGACCTGCCAAGGCCACCTTGATACTGGCCGGACACCCCGCTCGACGGTACACGCTGAACAGTTCCAGCTCCGCGCCCGCGGTCTGGCCGGTCCGGTACATCTCTCGCACGTCCTTGAGCAGGCTCAGGTTGTCTTCGCGCAGGCTCATGATCGGTCCCGTCAGTTCATAACCGACCCGCCCGGCATGTCCGGGTGGTCGGTTATCTGGCGAATCGGCTGTTCGGTCTGGGGGGTTTAGAACGCCTGACGGAATCGTGACAATTTGGCTGGTCCGATAACCGGGCAGGTGAGATGTGGTGCTCCCAGATCAGGGGCGGTTAAGAATCACGAGATTATCGCGGTGGATCACTTCGTCGTAGGCGGATTTACCGAGGATCTTTTCGAACTGATTGGAACGCTTGCCCATGATCAGCCTCAGTTCCTCGGCACTGTAATTGGTCAGGCCTCGCGCCAGCTCCTTGCCGGTGTCGGATCGGACCAGCAGGACGTCGCCGCGTTCAAAACGCCCGGTGATCTGTGTGATGCCGGTCGCCAACAGGCTCTTGCCGCGTTCACAGATAGCCGAGGCCGCACCGGCGTCGATCTGGATCGTGCCGGATGGCCGGGCGGTCAGGGCGATCCAGCGTTGTCGGCTGTCGAGCTTTCGGCTGGCGGGCATGCAGACCGTTCCGAGTTTTTCCCCGTCCAGAAGCCGACGCAGGATGTCCGGCTCACGCCCCGATGCGATCACCGCCACTTCGCCGGCACCCATGACCAGCTTGGCGGCTTCCAGCTTGGTGGCCATCCCGCCCCGGCCCCACTTGCTCGATTCACTTCGCAACAGGCC
>CAZJCN010000545.1:0-1612 GCA_964544195.1 uncultured Phycisphaeraceae bacterium
GTCCAACAGCACCCCCGGCATGGATGACATGGACTACTGATCCGCTCCGCCCGATCATCCGTCGGGCAAGCATGCAGAACCTGATCACCGGCGGGACAGCGAAAGTTGTCCCGTCGTTTTTTCTGTTTGATAGCTATCGAGTGCCATCGGCCACGCTTCAATAAACCCGATATCATGTCTGCTCGAACAGACAACCTCAAAGGAACACCACCGTGCCCAAACTCACGATCGTCGCGCACATCACCGCTCAGCCTGACAAGATCGACCTGGTCCGAGCCGAACTGATGAAGCTGATCCCCGTCACGCTTAAGGAAGCCGGCTGCCTTCAGTACGACCTGCATCAGGACAACGACAACCCCGCTCACTTCATGTTCTTCGAGAACTGGGAATCCCGCGAGCTTTGGCAGGCTCACATGAACGCTCCGCACCTCGCCGAATACATGCAGGCCACCGAGGGCGCCGTCGCCGACTTCCAGCTCTACGAAATGACCCCGATCGGCTGACCGCATCCACACCCTGACCAAAACATAAAAAAAGACCGGCCGAATAGACCGGTCTGGATAGTCATCGTTGTAGATGGATTCAGCGACGACGCAGCATCGCCAACCCACCCAGGCTCAGCAACGCCAGGCTCGCCGGCTCGGGGACGAACGACAGGTCGTCAACACGGACCAACTGGTTCGGCCCGGCGCCGAAGCTCTGGATCGCATACACCACACGGGCGGTGTCCGCGCCGGCAGGCACTACCGACGGCAGTGAGAACGGCTCGTACAAAGCACCGGGTGTCGGTGTAAGGTTCGGCGTACGAGTGATCTCGATATCGTTGACCGAGTCACGCCATTCGATCCGGATCTCAATCCCGCCAGCATCCAGCAGGCTCAGGTGCCAGCCGGAAAACTCGACGTTGTCGCCGGGCGTCAGGCCGGGCACATCCTGGAAGACACCGGCAAACGTGTTAGCGACGTTGTCGATCTGTAGTTCCAGATGCTGTAATCCCGTGTGCGGATCAACACCGTTGGTGGCTGCAGACGTGGGTGGGAAGGGGCCGAAACCCCCGAAGGGTTGCCAACGGCCCGTGAACGGCGGGGGGCCTTCCGCAATTGGCGGGCCTTCGAATCCCGGGTTCGCCAACAGATTCGCCTGAACATCGGCCGCCGTCAACGACAACGCCGCCGCGGCAACCACCGCTGCAATACCAGTAACTGCTCTCATACCTTTCTCCTCTCGCTGTAACAGAAAACCGACTTTCAAACCAACCACCGCCGAATGAAACCAAGACGGCAGACATGAAACCTCATGCTACCAGTAATTATAATCCTGTGTGTGTGAGGTCAATCTCTTTTTTGCCCATGTAACACGATTACACGAAGAAACAAGTTACATGCCTGGCTTTTGAACGAATCGGCTTATGGGCTGGAGTATGTCGGCGCGCACAAAACCGAGCGATTCACAGCCATAAAATCGATACGCCCTCGAAAATCGTTACCCCTTGCGCCGCCGACACCTCGCACAATGCGCCGAACTGAAACGGACGCGTTCGTGCGCGCAAACGCGGGCTTTTCTCCTTTAGTGGAGGCACGACGAAAAGCGAAAGGCTTGTTCGTGTCTGCCG
>CAZJCN010000546.1:0-1606 GCA_964544195.1 uncultured Phycisphaeraceae bacterium
CATCTGGCTAAACTGACCGATTCGATTACCCCCCGAATTGAGATGGGCCTAAACCGATGAATCGGCAGACTTATCACGCGAAAAACGACGAGGTTGAACAGGCTTGGCTTCACGTGGACGCCAGCGACCAGATTCTTGGCCGACTGGCAACCCGCCTGGCTGTCATCCTCATGGGCAAGCACAAACCCCAGTACACCCCGCATCATGACGTCGGCGATTACGTCGTCGTCACCAACGCGGAGAAGGTTCGGTTGACCGGCAACAAGCTGGATCAAAAGCTGTACCGGACCTACTCCGGCCACCCCAGCGGGCAGAAGACCAAGACGTATCGCCAGATGCTGGAGGAAAAGCCGGAACTGCTCGTTCAGGCCGCGGTCCGTCGGATGCTGCCCAAGAACAAGCTCGGGGTTGCGATGCTCAAAAAGCTGAAGGTCTATGCCGGCCCGGAGCACCCCCACCAGGCCCAGAACCCCAAGCCGTTGGAACTGCAAAACGCCTGAAATTGATCCGCCCGGAAGGACACACCCCGAACCCGAAGCACAGAGACGCACACGATGGCTGAAGACGTTACCGCGACCGCCACTTTGGACAGCCCCGAAGCTCCCGCCGAGCAGACCCGTCCGCTCGCCGAACCCGCCAAGCCGGACAAAGGCGGTTTTATCTGGGGAACAGGCCGGCGTAAGTCTGCCGTGGCTCGTGTTCGCATCAAGCCCGGCGAAGGCAAGTTCCTGATCAACGGCCGGGAGGTCGACAGCTATTTCACCGAACCGCAGCATCAGGCCGCCTGCCGACGCCCCTTGGAGGTGACGCAGACACTCGGCAAACTCGACGTCTTCGTCAATGCTCACGGCGGCGGGATCACCGGTCAGGCTGAGGCGGTTCTCCTCGGCGTCGCTCGGGCCTTGAAGGGCTATGATCCGACCTTGGAAGCCACCCTTCGCGCCAACGGCCTGCTGACCCGTGACCCCCGCGAAGTCGAACGGAAAAAGCCCGGCCAGCCCGGCGCCCGTCGGCGTTTCCAGTTCTCCAAACGCTGACCCTTCAACCACTTACCTTTCCAAATCCCGCGATGGGCGCGGGATTTTTATTTTCGTCGGATTAAAACAGATGTTTGAACAGTTGATAAGAGAGATTCCACAATAATCCGACACCTCAACACGGAGATACCCATGAACCAGCCCAACCGCCGAAACCTCCGCTTCAGAACCCTGGACGATCTGGTCCGCGATATCGAGCAGTTCATGGGTACCGAACCGGGCAGCACGGGGCAATGGTCGGCCGCTCAAAACATCGACCATGTCGCCACGCTCATCGACGCCTCGATCGATGGATTGGATTTCAAAGTCCCGGCGATCGTCCGGGTGATGGTTCGCCTGATGCGAAACCGCTTCCTGACCAAGGGACTGAACCCCGGCATCAAGATGCCCGACTCGGCTCCCGACCTGTTCAAGCCAAGCCCGGGAATCCGTTTCGCGGATGCCGTCGACCACCTGCAACGTGCGGTGGGACGTGCCAAACAACAGGGGATGACCGCCGTCAGCCCGGTCTTCGGGAAGCTGACCCACGACCAATGGGAGCAATTGCACTGCCGCCACGCTGAACTGCA
>CAZJCN010000547.1:0-1605 GCA_964544195.1 uncultured Phycisphaeraceae bacterium
TGATCGGCGGGCAACGGCTGGTCGGCGAGGTCGAGGTCGAGGCGGGCGTTCCCGTCCTGTCCAAGATCCCCGTGTTCAACCGGCTGTTCAGCAACAACTCCATTACCAAGGACCAGCGGACGCTGCTGATTCTGGTCAAGCCTACGATCATCCTTCAGTCGGAGATCGAAGACCAGCAGTTCCCCGGCCTGATGCAGGACCCGGCCCGGTTCAACATCAGCAACACGCTCCGCTGAAATCAATCACGATACCCACACCACCCCCCTCGAGGCCTACGCCGTCCAAAGCGTGGGCCTCTTTTTTTATGAATACCGACGAAATATGCGATCCCGCTCCGCACTCGGTGTGAAACATCAGTCACTGAACCGGATGAATCAGCCGTAGTACCGACGGCGTCCTCGGCTGTCCATCGCGGCAAGGACCAGGATGATCGACGCGGTCTGGCAGGCCGCGAGAATCGCCTGCCACTGCTGTAACGAACCGAGCATGACCCCGCTCAAGCCGCACGCCAACGTGCATCCCCAGACGACCAGCACCGCCCGGCGTTTGCTCAGGCCACGTCGGACCAGCCGGTGCGAGAAATGGTTGTGATCGCCCTTGAACGGGCTTTGGCCTCGGGAAAGTCGGATCAGCGTGACGCTGGTCAGGTCGTAGAGGGGGATGGCCATGACCATCAACGGCATCAGGACGCCGTACCAGTGCCCGACCGTCGGCGCGTTCGATCCGGGGTCGAAGTAGGTCGTGCGGATCGACACCACCGCCAGCACCACGCCGAGGACCAGCGAGCCGGCGTCACCCATGTAAAGCCTTGCAGGGGGAAAGTTGAACGCCAGGAATCCCAGCAGCGAACCGAGCAGCACCGCCGCCAGCGCTGCGACGAACCACTGCCCGCCGATCAGGGTCGCGGCGAGGTAGAGCCCGGCGATAATCGCCCCCACCCCACCGCTCAGGCCGTCCATGTTGTCCAGAAAGTTCATCGCGTTGATGACCGCCACGATCCACAGGATGCTAATGATGGAGCTGAGCACCGGCCCCCACCAGCCGTATTGATCGAGAAACTCCAACGCGCGGACCTCGCAGAAGACGGTCAACCCGATCGCGACTAAAAGCTGAACAATCAGCTTGGGAAACGCGCCCAACGCTCGGCGGTCGTCGATCAGCCCCAGGATGTGTAACACGCAGATCGCGGTCATCACGCCACCGCCCATCGACGTCATCGACCGCAGACCCGTCAGATGTTCCGCCACCGCGGGCAGTCGTGTCTGCCACCAGTCTTCGGGGATCAACCAGACACCGAGCAGCGACGCGATCATGGGCAGCACGACGCCTGCGAAAATCGCCACCCCGCCGGTGTTCGGCACACCTCGGCTGCCCTGCTTGTGCTGTTCCGACCCGATGTGGTCGATCAGGCCCAAACGTCGACTCGCGGTCAACATCAACCCCGCCAGCGGGAAGCTGATCGCAAAGGCGACCCCAATCATCAACAGACAAAGCCAGACCATCGCCCTATTGGATACGCCTTTGATCCGCTTGGCAAACTTCGCATCGATCCTTCGCTACACTCTTGGCATGCCTGAGTATGTGAACCGACACGGACGCAAACCC
>CAZJCN010000548.1:0-1605 GCA_964544195.1 uncultured Phycisphaeraceae bacterium
GCACGGCAAATGCCAACGGGTCGTAAAACGGCTCCGGGGCTTTGCCCATCTCCCCGGTAAGGAAATACGACCAAGGTTCCAGATCGCTGGCATACAACGCATCGGCGGCGGGCCGAACCTGGAGCACGACGGCATTGAAGTTCAGCTCGACACAGCGATCGAGGATCGCGATCAGTTCATCCTGTTGTTGTTGCGTGGTCAGGCCCGGCTGGCTCGGCCAGTCGATGTTCGCCACCGTCGCCACCCACACCCCGCGGAACTCCCGGGGGATCGGAGGGGCGGCCACTCCCAGTGTCCGGGATTCAGTTGCACTCGACACACCCCCGGCAGTCCGACCGTTTGAACACCCGAACATCCCACCCAACATCAAGCCGACGAGCAGACAAATCCCGAAACACCAGGCAGATCGCGACATTTCAAGGTCCTTACAGCAGACAGACAGCGGACGGGTTCAGACACGTTACGGAGATTATATAACAATTTGCCCGTTTGGTCAGGCCCGACGAAGCGCCAGCCCGATGCCGAGCGGAAGACCCAACAACAGTCCCGAGGGTTCCGGGATTGTCGAGGCCAGAGTCGGAGGGGCGCCGGTGTTCCACAGGCTCAGCAGGAAATTCAGGTCGTCGATGCCGACGAACCCGTCCCCCTCGCCCGCCAGATCACCTTGGGAGATGTCTCCTTTGGGAACGGACAGGTTCCAGTTCGTCAGCAGGATGTTCAGGTCGGTGATGCCGACGAACCCGTCGCCGTCGATATCACCCGGGATCGGCAAGGGCGGCCCGACGGTCGGGGGCTGATAGAAAATGTCGTCGAGAAACACGACGCTGTCTGATGTACCGGCAAACACGATCGAATCCAGTGTGATGGATTCACCGAGGATGCCGTCCCCCGCCTCGTAATCGGCCGGGGACCACAGGGCCGGGTCGTCCAGCGACCATTCATACTTCCGCCATTGTCCGTCCCCGATCACGGGAAGAAACACGCTTTGTTCAGTCCCGTCCCGATCATCGTCGAGTGTCAGTGCCACGCTCAGGTCCGGCGAACTCGATTTCAACCAGAAACCCAGACTCCCGTCCGTCGGCAGCGCCAGGTTTGCTTCGCGCTGACCCGTAAACAGGTTGTTGAACCCGGCATATTCAGTCCCCGCCACGTGATGAAACAGGAAGGACGTTCCGGACGTTTCGTCAAGGTCCAGATCGATCCGTTGGCTGCGTGATCCGGTATGGGCCTCGCTGGTGACACGTTGGGTTTGGGTGGCCGGGCCGAGGTGTTGGTTGTTGACGGAGAAGTCGACCGGGTTGCCGAAGTAGCCGTGGTTCAGCTCGAAATCGGTCAGGTTTTTGGTGTGTTGAAGCGGCGGCTGTCCGGGTTGGGGGATCACGGTTTCAAGCTGGATATCAGCGCCGTAGTAATACTTGAGGATATCGACGTAGCTGATGCCTTGTTGGCCCATGAAGTTGGCGCCGTTCTGACTCTTGGCACCGCGGTTGGGCCAGTTGGGGTTGGTCGGGGTGCCTTGGAATCCCAACGGCGTGCCGAGGTTGTCGCCTCCGATTACGCCGGTCGGGTAGGTATGCGTGACCCAACGTTCGGTGTTGGTCGGGT
>CAZJCN010000549.1:0-1605 GCA_964544195.1 uncultured Phycisphaeraceae bacterium
CAGCAGGATCCGGCCTTCCGCCTGTTTGATCTCATTCAATACCGCCTTGAGACGTTCCTCGAACTCACCGCGGAACTTCGCGCCGGCCACCAGCGAGCCCATGTCCAGCGCAAAGACGGTCTTGTCCTTCAATCCTTCGGGAACATCGCCACGCACGATACGCTGGGCCAGGCCCTCGACGATCGCGGTCTTACCCACGCCCGGCTCGCCGATGAGCACCGGGTTGTTCTTGGTCTTGCGCGACAGGATGCGGATCACGGAACGGATCTCCTCGTCCCGCCCGATGACCGGGTCGAGTTTGCCGTCACGCGCCATCTGCACGAGGTCGCGGCCGTAGCGGTCCAGCGCTTCGTAAGTCGCCTCGGGATTGGCCGACTGCACACGCTGGTTGCCGCGGACCTGCGTCAGGGCCTGCAGCAATGCGTCGCGCGTCACACCGAGTTGCTTGAGGATGCGTCCGGCCGCCGTGGCGTCGGGCTTGTCCAATATCGCCAGCAGCAGGTGTTCGACCGAGATGTATTCGTCCTTGAGCCGTTTGGCTTGTTGCTCGGCGTTGATCAACACCTCATTAAGCGGCTGGGTCAGATAGACCTTGCCCGGTTCGATGCCCGGCCCGGACACCGCGGGGCGCTTGTCCAGTTCGCGCTCGAGCTCTTTAACGACGACATCCGCCGGCCGGTTGAGCTTGTCCAGCAGTCGCGGCACCAGCCCGCCTTCCTGTTCGCATAAAGCGTAAAGCAGGTGTTCCACGTCCACCGCCTGGTGACCACGGGTCACCGCGATGTTCTGCGCCGCCTGCAACGCTTCCTGGCTTTTCTGTGTGAGTTTATTGAAGTCCATCGTATGACTCCTTTCTGCCGCCGACGCCAAGCGCCCAATGCGGCGATTTGTTAATTAAAATTGGTTATTTCATTTTGCCGTTGCCTGACCCGGCCCCGGACGACGACTGAGCCTGACCCCGCGCCAGGTCACGCAACTGTTCATACAGTTCTCGTTCTCGTGCTGACGGATGCTTGGGCACCTGGACCATCAGCTGCACGTACAGGTCGCCCGGCGTCCCCTTGGGATTGGGCAGGCCCTTGCCCTTGAGGCGAAGCTTCTGCCCGCTGCCGGTCCCCGGGGGGACGGTCAGGGTGACCTTGCCGTCGAATGTCTGAACCTCGACCTTGTCGCCCAGCACCGCCTGCCACGGGGCGATGTTCACCACCGTAGTCAGGTCTCGGCCGTTGAGGGTAAACCGCGGGTGCGGTGCCACATTGACCTTCAGGAGCAAACCTTCACCGGCCAGGCGGATCTTCGAGCCGGGCTTGGTTCCCTTGGGGATCTTCACCTCCACGGTCTTTCGCCCGGTTGGACCTTGCAATTCAATCCGGCGGATCGATCCGTGGAATGCTTCATCCAAACTGATGGTCAGCTCGGCTTCCTGCATCGGGGCGCTGTGTGCCTGATGCGACTGGCCGGACCGACCGCCATGCGATTGCGACCGGGCCTGCTGGTGCAGGCTCTCAAACAGGTCTTCGAACCCGCCTCGACCTCGGCCGGACCCGCCGGCCATCTGGCCGAACAACGCCTCGAAGAAGTCGCTGAACTGCCCGCCCGGCTGGA
>CAZJCN010000550.1:0-1597 GCA_964544195.1 uncultured Phycisphaeraceae bacterium
GTGAACTCATCGAACCGGCGGTTGATGTCGTCACGGCTGATCTGCTTGAGGCGTTCGACGCTGAACGCTTCGATGGTGAAGCTGGCGGCGACGGTGCCGTAGGCCATCGCGGACCGGAGTGAGTCGAAGGAGGTGTCGTCCTTTTGGGTCAGGTAGGCCATGAAAGCCCCGGCGAAGCTGTCACCCGCTCCGGTGGGGTCGATGACGGTCTTGGCGGGATAGGCCGGGAGGACGCAGACGCCGTCCGGATGCATGAGGATGGCGCCGTGCTGCCCTTTCTTGACGACGACGAACTTCGGGCCGAAGCCGATTAGTTTTTCGGCAGCGACCACCGCGTTGGGTTCGCCGGTGAGCATCTGGGCTTCCGAGTCGTTGACGATCAGGCCGTCGATTCGCTTGAAGACCTCCAGAAGCTGACCCCGGGCGGTGTTGATATACAGGTCGATCGTGTCAGCGACGACGAGCTTTCGTTGGGGGAATGCATCAAGCAGCTTGAGCTGGTTATCGGGGTGAGTCACAGCGAGGAAGACATACTCGCTGTCCTTGAAAGCGTCAGGGATCGGCGGCAAGGCTTCGGTCAGGACATTCAGCTCGACGTTGATCGTGTCGCGCATGTTGACGTCATCGTGGTATCGTCCGTGCCAGCGGAAGGTCTTGCTGCCCTTGCGCCTTTCGAGGCCCGCCACATCCACGCCGAACTGGTGGAACACGTCGACGAATTCATCGGGAAAATCCTCGCCGACCGCCCCGACAAGACGGACCGGCCCGAAGAAACTTGCCGCTGCGGTGAAGTAGATGCTCGACCCGCCGACCACTTCCTGAACACTGCCGGTGGGGGTGTCGATAGTGTCGATGCTGATGCTGCCGGTAACGATCAGTGACATAGGTTGAACTTCCTTATGAATCGTTTGGGATGAATCCTATTTCGATGAAATACCTGCCATCGTGCAGATGCGTTTCCACTGCGTGGCGGTGACGGGCTGCACACTCAGGCGTGAGTTTTTGACCAGGACCATGTCCTTTAGTTTTGCGTCGGCCTTGATGTCGGCAAGGGTGACCGGATTCGGGCAGGTCTGCACCGCCTTGACGGTGACCATGCCGAAGCCCTTGCCCGTCTTGTCGGACGGGTCTGGTTCATGCTCCTTGACGATCTCGACGATGCCGACAATCCGTTTCTCGTTGACCGAGTGATAGAAGAATGCCCTATCGCCCCGGCGCATGGCTTTCATGTTGTTGTTGGCCTGGTAGTTTCGCACACCGTCCCAGGTCGTGGTTTGATCGGGGGCATCGAGTTGGTCCTGCCACGACCACGTGCCGGGTTCGGATTTAAGCAGCCAGTATTTCACCGCGTTTCATCCTTGCTTTGGCTTGCGTAGCCAGACCTGGGTGTGTCCGAAACGTTTAAGCAGGTACTGCATGTGATTGTCAGCGAGCCATTCGTCCACAGCCTTTCGGCATCCCTCGTCGGCACCGTAGTTGTCGAAAACAACGACACCGCCGGGCTGGACATGGGGGTAAAGCTCATGAATGCAGGTCTTGATCGGTTCGTACAGGCTGGCGTCGATATGGCAGAACGCGATCGGATGGCCGGGGTATT
>CAZJCN010000551.1:0-1588 GCA_964544195.1 uncultured Phycisphaeraceae bacterium
TCTTAGATTCACCGATCCGGATCAGCATGACCGATTGAGCTTGACCGCTCCTTATCCAGTCTGCCAAAGCTCGGTCAGCGGGCGCGCGTGCATGTTCTTGGCAAAGGGCACGGTCGTGTCGCCGGTGTACAGAACAACGCCGCGATGGAATGCATCCCCGGCAGCTTCGGCGAGCTTTTGCATCCCCTTTAGATCACCACTTCGAACGCTGGCGGAAGCTTTGACTTCCACGCCGACAATCCGACCCGCTTGATCTTCAAGCACGAAGTCAACCTCATCACCGTTTGAAGTGCGGAAGTGATGCAGCGTGGTCCTTGTCTTGGACCATCCCATCTGCTTGAGAAGTTCCATGCCCACGAGTGATTCGAGGATGGGGCCGACAAGATGCCGGTTCTTTACCATCTGATCGGTGGAAACGTCCAGCAGGTGACAGGCAAGCCCGGTATCCGTCATCATGATCTTCGCTGACTTGACCAGGCGCTTGGTCCGGTTCGTGAACCATGCGGGCACCCGTTGGGTCAGGAAGGTTGCGTCAAACAGAGCCATGTATCGCTTGAGCGTAGTCTGGGGCAGCCCCACGTCCCGTGCGATGTCGGCATAGTTCACCAGCCCGCTGGTTCGAACGGCTAGCACCTGCAATAGCCGGGGCATGTCGGTGATGTTCTCGACGTTCGCCAAGTCACGGATATCCCGTTGCAGGATTGTGGTGATGTAACTGTCGAACCAAGCGGTACGGCGATCGGCACGCTTGCGTTTGAGGGCTTCGGGGTAGCCGCCGGTGATAAGAAGGTTTGCCAGGTCCTTAGCGGGCAGGGCCGGGGCTTTTGATGCCGGTTGGCGAGCCTTGAAGCAGGCATCAACGAATGAACTTCCGGGTTGCTCCCGTGCTTCCGCTTGTGAGAACGGCCAGAGCGTGAGAAGTTCCATCCGCCCGGCGAGTGAGTCGCTAAGGTTCGGAAGTGTGAGGACGCTGGCGGAACCAGTCAGCAGGAACCGGCCGGGTCGCCGATCGCGGTCCACGGACCGTTTGATCGCCAAAGCAAGATCGGGCACCCGCTGGACCTCATCGATTACAGCCGAATCGGGCAGCCCCGCGACAAACCCGTCCGGGTCAGCCGCCGCCGCCGAGCGCACAGCCGCCGAGTCAAGTGAGAGGTATTCATATCCGCCTGCCTCCTCAGCGATCGCCTGCACGAGCGTACTCTTGCCGACCTGACGGGCCCCTTGCACAAATACCACCGGCGTATCGCCGAGGGCAGACAGGATGGCGGGCTGAAGGAAGCGTTGGAGCATGGGATCAGTCTAGCCGCCTAATCGGAGAATATCAACCATTATCTGGATGAAATTCAGCTATTTAGTGGATGATATTCATTATACACTATCGGCTCTGATGGCCCATGAGCTTCAATTGGCGTCAGATCACTGTCCTAGAACTGTCCTAGATTCACGGACCAGAAGCGGACCAGAAAGCGTGGAAGAGAAAGGGGGCGTGAGACGTAACCCTTGAGAAAAAATAGACTAATGCCTAATTCGAGGGTGGGGCGATACTTGAGTTAATTACCCCAGCAGAATCCCGCCCTCTCCGCTT
>CAZJCN010000552.1:0-1582 GCA_964544195.1 uncultured Phycisphaeraceae bacterium
CAGCAGGCGCGGTGGGTCATCATGACGGGCACGCTCCATCGACGCCGTTGGGGAAGTTGACGATCCACCACTCCGGGTTCCCGTTGTCCAGGTACACGCCCACGGCCAGGACGGTGCTGTTGGGTGGCAGGGGTTTGAGGTCGAAGGTGCCGTCGGTGCCGCCACCGGAATCGTTGATCGCGTCGAGATTGGCCTGGGACACGCCGTTGCCGTAGATGCCCGTATTGGTGTTGTTCTTCTCGGCGAGCGAATACAGCGTGTAGTCGCCGGTGTCCCGGCTGTCGTCCGGCCAGGCGGCGGCGTACCCGGCGCCGGTCTTGACGCCGAGCCGCCTGGCCGTGTAGACCCAGCGTTTGTTGCTGCCGTCCTGCTGGATGCCCGTGATCCGGAACAGCCCCCAGCGTGGCATGGCCGGGCGGTGCGTACGCCCACCCGCCGCGCGCGAGTCCGCGGGCACCTGCCGCAATCGGCGGAGGATGGCGCTGAGGGCGTGGTCATTGAAGCGTCGTCTCACGTCGCTTGGGCTCCTTAACTGAAGTCGATCCCCCACGCGGCGCTGGCGTAAGGCTGGAAGGTCAGCGTCGCCGGGGCGGACCCGGCGGGTTTGGCCCGGCCGCTGCCGTCCAGCGGCCAGGGTTCTTCGGTGGGTCGTTTTTCCCCGTCGAGGATGGGGAGCATCTCGCCGTTGACCTGTTCGCGGTAGCCGCGGTCGGCGATTGGGTGCCGGTGCCGGTTCGCGTCGGCGGCCAGGCGGTACGTCACCGTGAAGTAGTGATACGTCTGCGAGCCGATCTGCTCGTACACCTCCTGCACGGTCGGCGGCAGGAACAGCAGCGTGTCCTTGGGGTAGACGGTGCCGCGGATCGTGACGGCCGAGGCGTTGGTGGTGAACTTGATCGCGTCGTAGGCCACCGCGTCGAAGGTGGCGACGTTCTTGGTGACCTGCAGCACCAGTGTGCCGGCCTTGCGTTCCGGGAATGATTGAAACGGGTCGCCGGCGGAGTTGACGACCGGTTTGGGTCCGTCGGGCGCCGGGGTGTGGTCCGTGTCGTAGGGCTCGGTCCATTCATCGTAGCTGGCGCTGAGGGTGCTCGGGCGGGTCAGCGGGTCGTCCGCGCCGGTGCCGCCGAGTGTCAGCGGCTGCTTGTAGGTGATGCGCACATCGAACCACAACGGGTTGCGGTTGATGTGGGCGGCACGCACGTTGTCGACGAGATACCCCGCGGGCACGGGTCGGGCCTCCACGGCGGCGATCGCGGCGTCGGTGTCGTTGGGGGCATCGACACGGACACGGTACGCGTCCTCGATCGTCCTGGCCGACCGGTCGTAGCCTTTGGTTCGCTGGATGAAGTGGGTGGTCGTCATGTCAGATCCCTACGATCGGCATGTCCGGTCCGTCGCTGAGCGACTGGCGGAGCAGGGAGGCCAGTTCTTCAAGTGTGCGGTTGGTCTGCTGCTGTTCGTCGAGCTGCTTGCGCACCAGGTCGCGCGTGTCCGGTGGCTGGGCGCCGGCGGCGGCGAGCTGTTGGCGGGCGCGGAGTTGCAGTTCCTCGTTCGAGTTGATGAAGTTCAGGCCGGCGAG
>CAZJCN010000553.1:0-540 GCA_964544195.1 uncultured Phycisphaeraceae bacterium
GCCCGGATCTGAGGGAGCGGCGCGTACAAAACGAGACCAGGGGCCCAAGGCCCCCGGTTCTCGGAACATCAGATCGTCACCCGGATCAACCGAGCAGCTGGAGGACGGACTGCGACTGCTGGTTGGCAATCCCCAGAATGGCCGTGCCCGACTGCTGCAGAATCTGCGCCCTGGTCAGCTTGCTCGTCTCGAAGGCGAAGTCGGCATCGCGGATCCGAGACTGGCTGGCGGTGAGATTCTCGAACGCCGCCTGGAGGCTTCGGCTGTTGGTTTCCAGCACGTTGCGCTCGAAGGCGCCCAGCCGCCCGCGGAGCTTGGCCACTTCTTCGATGGCGTTGTCCAGAATGTCGCTGGCCGTCGTGAAGTCCCCCCGGCGGATGCTCTCTTCGATGCTGTTGGGCTGTCCCTTCATCAGGCTCGACAGGAAGTGGACGGTGCCGTTGGTCAGCGTTGCCCCCAGCTTCTCGGCCGCGACGGATCCGACCCCGATGCTCACCTGCTGAAGGGCGCTGATGTCAGGCCCAAGCTGGAAGAGTGATC
>CAZJCN010000553.1:550-1576 GCA_964544195.1 uncultured Phycisphaeraceae bacterium
AGCCCGCACGTCCTGCCCCGTGTCCCGCGTGGCAGCCACCAAGTTCCCGCTGGCGATGCGCGACGACCAGTTGAAGCCCGACGAATCGTCCGGCCAAGCCGCGTTGCTGGCGATCTTGTAGAGCTGCCAACCGTCATCGCCCTCATCCGCCGGGCCTCCGACGCGCTCGACGGAGACGAACTCGTTGGACCCGTACTTCTCGGACCGGAACACCATGCCCGATCCGGCGCCGTTGGTCAGCAGTTCTGCCCTCACGCCGGTCAGCGCCGTCAGGTTGTTCACCGCCGTGACGATGTCGGCGTAGGACGTGCCGCTGGTGAAGGTCAGCTCCTGGACCCCCCGCGATCCTTCGATGCGGATGGTCGTTGTGGACTGAATCGCTCCGTTCCCGTACGGTGCGTTGGACCCCCACGCGCCGTTGAGGAACAGCCCTGCCGTCTGGGCCGACGCGACGACGTCGACCTCAACCTCGATAGCCTGGTTGTTGATGAACGAGGCGGAGAAGATCTGGGCCTTCGTGATGGCGCTGCTGGAGATGCCGCTGGTCACGTAGTCGAGGTTGCCGTTGAGCAGCTTGAGCCCGCCGAAGCTGGCCGTGTTGCTGATGCGTGTGATCGACTGAATGGCCGAGTCGATCTGCAGCTGGTTGGCGTCGCGTTCGGCTGCGGAGTTGGCGCCGGTGTTGGCCGCCTCGACCATCAGGGCCTTGATGGTGTTGAGCAGGTCCGACACCTCGGCAAGCGCCGCCTCGGTCGTCGCGATGACCGACGCAGCGCGGTCGCCGTTCTTGATGCCCTGCTCCACACCGGCAAGGTCGGTCGTGATCCGCTCTGAAATGATCAGCCCCGCCGGGTCGTCCTTGCCGCGGTTGATCCGCAGGCCCGTGGACAGACGCTGCAGCCGGAGATTGAGCTCGTTGGCACTGCGTTGCAGATTGGCCTGTGCGACGATGCTCGAAACGTTGGTGTTGATCCTAGCCATTGCAATCCTCCATGATTGAGGCTAAGCGGCTCTGATGTGCTCTCG
>CAZJCN010000554.1:0-1574 GCA_964544195.1 uncultured Phycisphaeraceae bacterium
AGCGCAACCCGAACATGCGCCTAACCTGCGCGCGAGATCAGAGTGGGATGCGTATAATACTAGACCTTTGATTGGAGATGTATTGCAGGTTCATTGTCAGTATTACTATCCGGATGAACACATGCCGGATGGTGGTGGGGGTATTCAGGCGGCATGAATTTCTCATGTCCTTAATCGATGGCCCGAATCAGCGCCGCTTCCGCCTCATCGAGTGTGATCCCGCGTCGATGCATCATGCGGCGCACGGTTTCGATGAGTTTGGACACGTCGTGTGGTTGGTACCCGGCATCGGTATAGAACCCCATCGGGCGGGTGGACCCCGGCGCCCAGCCTGACACCGCAAGCATGCATCCGGGCTGGATCACGGACCCGGTCGTCAGCCGAGTGCCGATCGCGGTACGCACATAATCGCCGATGATCGAACCGAGGAACATCCTGCCGGTGTCTTCTGCCGGTCCGTCAGGTTCGAGCTGGATGCGGACCTGCCCGTAAGTGTTTTTGAGGTTCGATGTGGTGGTTCCGGCCCCGAGGTTCACCCACGACCCGACGAGGCTGTCGCCCAGAAAACCGTCGTGAGATTTGTTCGAATTGCTGTGTAGGATGCTGGCGGACACCTCGCCACCGACCTTGCAGCCCGGCCCGATGACTGTGTTGCGCCGAATGCTTGTGTGTGACACCAACACGCTGCCGGCCCCGACGTAGCACGGCCCCTGCAACACGCACAACGGGTTGATTGTCGCTCCACGTTCAATCACGACCGGTCCGTGTTCCGCGTCGATCACCACCGAAGGCTGGATGCGGGTCTCGGGACCGACACGAACAGGATGTTCACCCGTCACGATGATGCCGGGGTGTTCACCAAGATCGATCACGGGCGTTTCGCTGTGTAACAGGTCGTGCTCGAGGTTTTCCGGAAGGTCGTCCAGGATGTGCCACGGCCGATTCAGAAGCACACGGCTCTGCAGCCGAATCGTAGTCACATCATCGGGAAGGGTTCGGCATCCGTTGTTCAGGAACGCCAGAGCCTGATCGTTATTCAACACAACCGCCACCACCCGGCCGTCCGCTTTGACCAGGGCCTGGCCTGTTTTCAGTGACAGGACTTCGTCTCTGTGACGTATCCCGGCCCATCGACCATCCACCAGCAGGACCGGACCCTGCGCCAGGTCGTCCGGGTTGACCGGCGTATCGGGGTATCGCTGTTCGAGGACGCCTTTCAGCCGATCAGGGCACCAAAGCCCCGCGGGTGCGGCACCCAGTTTTTTTTTGACTCGTTCCAGAGTCGTGTCGGCTCCGGTACGCAGCTCGAACACAGCGCGAGTCCGGGTCAACGGGCCGAAGGAACCCCCTTCGTTGTCGTAAATAATGAATCTGTGTGTGTTCATACGAATCGCAGCTTTTTTTATTTCATCGGCGGTTTGACGACCCTGCTGTATCGGGCTCCGGACTAACACGATAACCATTGACAGAACACCTTGTCTGTCTTAGTGTGGGTGATTGTGGATAACGGTTGACTAGAATCGTTGCCAGGCGACATGACGGTGGGCGACGCGGGTAGACCTTTCCACGTTTTA
>CAZJCN010000555.1:0-1570 GCA_964544195.1 uncultured Phycisphaeraceae bacterium
TTTCGCTCGTTAAGGGACTTAACCCGACACTTCACAGCACGAGCTGACGACAGCCATGCAGCACCTGTGCACGTTCCACCGAGGCGTCACTTCCCTTTCAGGAAGCTAATCCGTGCATGTCAAGCCCTGGATAAGGTTCTTCGCGTTGCTTCGAATTAAGCCACATGCTCCACCGCTTGTGTGAGCCCCCGTCAATTCCTTTGAGTTTTAGCCTTGCGACCGTACTCCCCAGGCGGTGTACTTAATACTTTTGCTCCGACCGAGACGGCGTCAAAACCACCTCGATCTAGTACACATCGTTTAGGGCGTGGACTACCGGGGTATCTAATCCCGTTCGCTCCCCACGCTTTCGTGCCTGAGCGTCAACACCGGCCCAGCAATCTGCCTTCGCCTTTGGCGTTCCTCTAGATATCTACGCATTTCACCGCTCCACCTAGAGTTCCGATTGCCCCTGCCGGGTTCAAGACCCGCAGTATGCCCTGCAGTTCCACGGTTGAGCCGTGGGATTTCACAAGACACTGACGGGTCCGCCTGCGCACCCTTTAAGCCCAGTGATTCCGATTAACGCTTGAGCCCTCTGTATTACCGCGGCTGCTGGCACAGAGTTAGCCGGCTCTTCCTCTGGGTCTGGTCATTGTGTTCCTAAACCCTGACAGAAGTTTACACACCGAGGTGCTTCATCCTTCACGCGGCATTGCTCCGTCACGCTTTCGCGCATTGCGGAATATTCGTTACTGCAGCCTCCCGTAGGAGTCCGGGCAGTGTCTCAGTCCCGATGCGGCGGGCCGTGCTCTCACACCCGCTACCCGTCTTCGCCTTGGTGAGCCTTTACCTCACCAACAAGCTGATAGGACGTTTCCCGATCCCGAGGCGATAAATCTTTGCCCGCCACGTCATACGGCGTCGCGGGGTCATCAGGTATTAATCCAGGTTTCCCTGGGCTATCCCTGACCTCGGGGCACGTTAGAAACGCATTACTCGCCCTTTCGCCACTGTCCACGGGCCGAAGCCCGCTTCTCGTTCGACTTGCATGTTTTAGCCATGCCGCCAGCGTTCAATCTGAGCCAGGATCAAACTCTTCAATTGAATATCGTTGACGCCCGCTTACGCGGGTGGGTCTTCGACTTGAAGGTTTGGTCCGGACATCCCGGCCGAAGCCGGGACCGGTCCCGGTCAAGCCAAGCAGGACTCGGCTCAACCTGCCATCGGCGGCTAAACCGACGGCGTTCTTCACCCGATCCTCATCCGACCCCGCCAAGGCGTGGACGGTCACAAGGGACCGGGCATGCCCGCCGAGTGAAGATCGACAGGCATTGGGGGTTTTACCGCACGACTCGGCTTGTGAGCACCGGGTCATGCGGCCACATTCTTACAGCGTTCCCAACTGTTCACTTGTCAAAGATCAATCCGCCGTCGCGTGGACGGCCGACCCTTTGGTCTGACGACTGAAGGGCCGCGTATATTAGACATCTTTTTCAAGCTGTCAAGGCCAGATCGTTGCCGGGCGGCAACTTTCGGCAGAGCCAGTGGATGGGTCGGCTGAAACAGCCGTACCTCCATGGCAGAGACG
>CAZJCN010000556.1:0-1566 GCA_964544195.1 uncultured Phycisphaeraceae bacterium
GTTCCCGATTCGATCAGCGAGCGTAGCGGGTTGGTCATCATCGTTCCTTTCAAGTAAGGCTGTTCGAAGGTAACGGCTGGTCAGCAGTGTAAATCTAGGTGTGTCGGGTGTCACCCGGTATGGGAAAGGTTGTTATTCCACGCCCGGGGCAGGCTCGACGAAAGCGGATTGTGATTCGTCGTTTCGTGCCTTGAGGATGGCGGCGTAACGAGCGTCCGCGGTATCCAGCCAGTCTATCAGTTCAGTTTTATTGAGGTATCCGGAAGCGAAGCTGATCGGCTCGCCGTCGGGCATCAACGTCAACAGGGTCGGGATCGCACGGACCTGATACCGGTCGGCGAGGTATTGGTCGGGCAGACCCTCACGGGTCAGGTCCACCTTGACGGGGATGAAGCGTGATTCGATAGCTTCGGCGATGTTCGGATCAGAAAAGACCCATGCTTTCATCTGCTTGCACGGGCCGCACCAGTCGGCGGTAAACAGCACGAGCATGGACCTGCCGGTGTCGCTGGATTCAGCTTCCGCCGCGTTGTAGGAATGACGCCAGTCAATCCGATCATGGGAGGTGATGCCTGACCCGGCCAGCAGATAAACCCCCGCTGTCGCAAGGACAAGCAGTGTGATCCAAAGCCACCGGCGTCCGGATCGGACTTTCGGCTTGGGAAGCGTGTTGGAGACGGATTGAGAGTGCTGCATAAAGGTCCTGTGTGGAATGCTCGCCCACTGTTATTCTTATCGACTACCTATTCATGGGTATTAACGGCTGAACAGGCCGATTTGTTCCGATAACAGGATGAGCGAGGAGAGAAATCAGCGGAGAACACGAGGATGAGAGCAGCGGGTGAGGGAAGTCCGGTTACCCGTTCATCAGCATCATGACGACGATAACCAGCAGGAGTACGACCCCGAACCAGCCGATCGCGGCGACCCAGAACAGGGGGGATTCCACGATGGACTCCGGCTCATTGAGTTGGACGATCTCCAAGGGGCCGGCGCTCTGGTCCAGCGCGGAGAGTTGGCTGAGGTCGAACATCTTCCGGGCCAGCGGCGGTGGCTCACCACGGGCCACGGCTTCGAGGTCGCGCAGCAGGTCGCCGGCGGAGGTGTAACGCTGCTTGCGATCCTTGGCCATGCAGACCTCGATGATCTCGGCCAGGCCTCGGGTCAGGTTGGGGTTAATGTGATCGACGGGGGTGGCGTCGGTGTTCAGGTGCTTTCGCATGACGGCGGAGGGGTTTGGCCCATCGAAGGGAACCCGGCCGGTGACCATGTGATACAGCGTGCAGCCGAGGCTGTAGATGTCGGCCCGCTTGTCCACGTCCAACTCGCCCTTGATCTGTTCGGGAGAGATGTAGTAGGGGGTGCCGAAGGCTTTGCCCGCCTCGGCCTCGGCGGCTTCCCGGTCGCTGACGGCCCGCGCCAAGCCCATGTCGGCGAGCTTCGCGACGTTGTCCACCGTCAGCATGATGTTCTTGGGCTTGACATCCCGGTGGACGAACCCGGCCTTGTGAGCGTGGTCCAGGGCCTTGGCGATGTCGATCGCGATCTTGAGCGCGTCTTCCTCGC
>CAZJCN010000557.1:0-1563 GCA_964544195.1 uncultured Phycisphaeraceae bacterium
CGGTCCCGCGGAAGCCGTCCCTGCCGCCTCAGACCGGAAAAGCGTGAAGTTGTGTCAAACTAAAAGGAACCACCCATGAGACCATGAACCCACACAGAACGACACAATACCAGGCAGGCCGTGATGCCATCTATGAACGGGTGCAATACCCACGGCAGGATTCGAACCTGCGACCTGCGGATTAGAAGTCCGCTGCTCTATCCAACTGAGCTACGTGGGCGGCGTTCGGGACATTTTAGCGAATCGTCGGCCGATCGGCTGTCAGCAAGCAATCACAGGCAAGGCGTGAAAACCCTCCCCGATGAATCACGAACCGCTGCGCATGGTTTCCAGTTCCTGCCAGCGTGCGTAGAGCTGATCGACCCTCGCCTGGGCCTCGCTGAGCCGGCGGCAGACCTCTTCGTGTCGGGCACGGTCGGCGATCACCTCCGGATCGGCCGCCTGGGCCTGAAGCTGTTCGCACTCCGACTCGGCCTGCTGGATCACCTGCTCCATCATGTCCAGCTCTCGTTGAAGCTTGTAAGTCAGTTTGCGCGAATCCGAGCCGGTGGTTTTCGCTGGTTCACGGGAGGTTGTTGTCGAAGGGGCGTCTTTCTTTGGCTGCCCGGTCCCGCCACGCTTGCCGTTCGGTTCGGCCCGTCGGCTGTCCTGCCATTGCTGGTAGCTGTGGAAGTAACGGACCCCGCCTTGGCCGTCCAGCGCGATCAGATCGGTCGCCAGCCGTTGGAGCATGAACCGGTCGTGGGTGACGATGACCACCGCACCGGGGAACTCGAGCAATGCCTGCTCCAGCACCTCCAGCGACGGGATGTCCAGGTCGTTGGTCGGCTCATCGAGGATCAGCACATCGGCCGGGCGAAGCATCAGGTTGGCGATCAGGACCCGCGCCTGCTCCCCGCCGGACAAGTCCCCGACCGAAACGTTGAACTTGCTCGGATCGAAGAGGAACTTCTGCGCCCAGCCCGCGACATGGACGGGCTTGCCGCGATACTCCACCCGGTCGCCCACCGGGCAGAGCGCTTCGCGCAGGCTGAGGGTGGGGTTGAGGTCTTCACGGTGCTGACTGAAGTTGACGATGCGCAGCCCGGGCGCGGGTTTGACGGTCCCGGTGTCGGGAGACAGGTCGCCGCTGAGCAGTTTCAGGAGCGTGGTTTTCCCCGAGCCGTTCGGCCCAAGCAGACCCAGACACATCCCCGGAGACAGCTTGAGATTCACGCCCTTGAACAGCACACGATCCCCCATGGCCTTGCTGACGTTGTGCACCAGCAGGAGCTTGTTGGTCTTGCGTTCCGTCGCCTGGAAGTCGATGGCGGTGGTCTGCCGGGGGGCCTTGTTCCGGGAGACAAGCTGTTGCAGTTCCTCACGGCGACGTTGAGCATCCGCGACCTGGGTCTTGTTGCGGGTCTGGCGTCCCTGGATCCCCTGCCGAAGCCAGGCGGTATCCCGACGGACCTTGCCCGCCAGCGCGGTCTGTTGGGCGGCCTGCGCGTCGAGGAAGGCATCTTTTCGACGGACGAACTCGCTGTAGTTGCCGCGCACCTCGAACAGGCCGTCGGGATACGC
>CAZJCN010000558.1:0-1558 GCA_964544195.1 uncultured Phycisphaeraceae bacterium
TCGAGTCGGAACGCAAACTCCTCATGGAGATCGATCAGGCACTGCTCCGGATCAAAAAGGGCATCTACGGCATCTGCTTGGTCACAGGTAAGCCCATTCCTCGGGAACGGCTCGAAATCAAACCGTGGGCCAAGTACAGCATCGAGGTCGTCCGCGAACGTGAAAAACGCGGCCTGCACAGCTTCTGATGCTTCCGAGGAGCGTTCCCTGACCGAACAGCGTTAACCATCGCACGGCAGGTCCGTCTACGGGTTGCTGTTCGTCGTTCCTTGGCTGTTCGTTAAACGAACTTACCCCATTACAATCTCCGCATGGACCAACCACCACGGGACGAACAGACCCTCGCCAAACGGACCGCACCCCCGGTCATTCCCGCCGGCCGACGACCGGGAGTTATGGCCTGTTTCCTCTGCGTAGTACTGGGCGTTCTGGTGGCTGATCTGGGCCTGAAGACGTATGCGTTTCGCACGGTCGCGGGTGAACCGATCACGCTCGACCCCTCCGCCCCACCTTACTTCGGGGTGCCGCACCATGACCCGGTGACACTGATACCAGGAATACTGAACCTGCAACTGACCGCCAACTCGGGCGCGATCTTCGGCATCGGTAAAGGCAGTCGTTGGATTTTCGTGCTGGTCAGCCTGCTGGCGGTCGTGGTGGTCGGCCGGGTGTTTCTGAAAAGTGACGCCCGGCTTTGGCTGTTCCATACCGCGCTGGCGCTGATCCTTGCCGGCGCGCTGGGCAACCTCTACGACCGGGTTGTGCATGGGGTCGTGCGCGACATGTTGCACCTGTTCCCGAATGCCGAGCTGCCATGGAACCTGACCTGGCCGGGCGGTGCCCGAGGGCTTTACCCGTGGATCTTCAACCTGGCGGACGTGTCCCTGCTGGTCGGTGTCGTGCTGGTCATCTTCGTCACCTGGCGTCACGCGCCGCCGAAACAAGCCGCTGAAACAAGCCGAGATTGAACGGCCCGCTTCCTCCCCGCTCCGGGTGCCACTGCACCCCGACGTAAAACCGATCACCGAACTGTGGGCGGCCGTCCACCGCTTCGATCGTGCCGTCATCAGCCACCGCGATCGTGCGGAGCCTGCCGGGGTCGGCCACAGCCTGTTGATGGGATGAATAGATCGGCTCGTGTGGTACCGTGCCAGTCCCCAAAAACACACAGTCATCCACCGTCACACGCAACGCGTGATCCGCCCCACCCTGGTGGACCGACGCATCAGAAAGCGTGTCCGGCAGGTATTGATCCAACCGCCCTCCCGCGTGCAACGCCATGATCTGCATTCCAAGGCAGATGCCGAGCACCGGCTTGCACGAGTCGGCCAGCCTGTCCAATAAAGTAATCTCGAACGCCTGCCGCAGTGGGTCCATCTGACGAGCCTTGGGATGCATCGGCTCGCCGAACGGGCGTGTGTCCGGATCAAGCCCGCCTGAAAACACGAACCCGTGAAGGTGCTGGGCATACGCCTCGGCCAGACCCGCCTCAACCGCCAGCATCACCGGCACCCCTCCCGCCGTCGCCACCGCGCGGGCGACACAAGGCCCGATCTGG
>CAZJCN010000559.1:0-1539 GCA_964544195.1 uncultured Phycisphaeraceae bacterium
CGCCTTGGCAAGTACTTTGATGGTGAAAGCCGATCCCGAAGTGCTCGTGGTGGCGGATAGACTAGGGAGGGTGATCTGTGTTGATCGGATGACGGGCCAGGTGCGTTGGCGGGTCATCAGTGAAGCCGACGGTTTGATCGACGTCGCGGTCGGCGATGGCCTGGTGGCCCTCGGCGGTGCAAGCTGGGCGGACACGGAAGCTCAACATGGTTTGATCAGCTTCCATGACACGTTGACAGGCGAGCAGATCGGCACCACGATCCAGACCGAGACCACGCCAACCTGGATCGAGTTCACCGAACGGGGATTGCTGATCACGGCGGATGCCAACCGGGTGATGGCTTATGACCCGGTGACGGGCCGGACGGAATGGCGTCATGATCTTCTCCGGATGGCCGCCCCGGCACGCCATTGGTTGGCGGGGGACGTGTTGATCAGACAGCCGCAGCAGGGCGATGTGGGGTCCGCCGTGGTGCTGGACGCGACCAATGGTGATCAGTTGAATCTCATCCCGATCCGTCGAAGCCCGGCTCAGCCGTTGTTGATGGACGCCCGCTTCACCGAGCAGGGCTGGCATGTCCTGACACCGAACCAGGCATTGGCCTTGAACAACACGGGACAGACGCGGTGGTCGGATGCGATATGCGGCCCGATAGGGCATATTGCGATGCAGCAGGTGTCCGATCGGTACGTCTGGCTGGTGGGTGTGAACGAACCGCAGGGGCCGGCTGTTCCTATCCCCGTCCAGCTCCAGATCCAGGCCCAGCAGAATCCTCAGCTTGAGCGGGTGTTGCGTGAGGCGTTCCAGGCGGCACGACCAGCGAACGGTGAGCCTGCACGGCTGTACGGGTTGGATCGCGAGACGGGCCGGATCGTCAGCGAGACGGCTTTGCCTGTGTTGTCGGGACTGACCCCGGATTTGGGTGTGTTGATTGACGGGGCACTGCTGATCGGTTCCCAGGGTCGGACGCTGGTAATCTCCGGCCGGTCGGCCGACAATTGAACCGCCTACCTGCACCGGCTAGGATGCTGCCCCGCAAACCCCGCAGCAGGAGCAGAAGAAATCATGACCGCCCAGACCGATGCCGCCCTCGCCGCCCAGATCGACGTGATCGGTGCCAGTGACCCGCAGGTCGCCGAACTGATCCGCCTCGAACAGCAACGGCAGGAACAGACGCTCGAACTGATCGCCAGTGAGAACCATACCAGCGCCGCTGTAATGGCCGCGACCGGGTCCTGCCTGACCAACAAGTATTGCGAGGGTTACCCCGGCAAACGGTATTACTCCGGCTGTGATTACTACGACGACGTTGAAAGCCTGGCGATCGAGCGTGCGAAACAGCTTTTCGGTTGTCAGTTCGCCAACGTCCAGCCCCACGCGGGCGCCAACGCCAACAATGCCGTGTTCTTTGCGTTGCTCGAACCGGGTGATACGTTCTGCAGTATCGTGTTGTCCGAGGGGGGGCACCTGACGCACGGCTCGCCTGTGAACATCTCGGGCAAGTGGTTCAACCCGGTCCACTACCCGCTGGTCTATGA
>CAZJCN010000560.1:0-1539 GCA_964544195.1 uncultured Phycisphaeraceae bacterium
CCAGCCCGTTGGATACCGCCGAGTCGCTTCGGCCGAGCCTGGAGCGGTTCATGCCGACCCTCTCGACGATCATCACGGTCGCCCCGATGCTCGGCATACTCGGGACGGTGCTGGGTATCATCGCCAGCCTGCAGGTATTGTCCGATCCCGGGGCAGCGGCGACCGACCCTCGATCCGTCGGACAAGGCATTGCCGAGGCGCTGATCACCACTGCGGCCGGCCTGGTCATCGCGATCTTCACTTTGTTCCCGTATAACGCGCTGCGGATTCAAGTCGAACGAACCTTGACGATGCTCGAAACGCTCGCCCGCGCCGCCACGGAAGGCCGATCGGCGGATCATCGTGAACACCCCACCTGACCAAGATTCCCGTCTCATTCTTTTTGCTTGCCGGAACAATTCCGCTTTCGGAATGGTTGGTCGAGGCAGAAAGGAGTAACCACCATGCAAGTCCCTACCCTGACACCGGAAACGGCCCCAGAGGCTTGCCGTGACCTGCTGTCCGCGGTCAACAAGAAGCTCGGGTTCAACCCCAACCTGTTAGGCAAAATGGCCAACGCGCCCTCGGTACTCAAAGCCTACCTGCAACTCTCGGAATTGTTCACGCAAACGAGCCTGTCTCCCGTGCAACGGCATGTCGTGTTGCTCAGCATCAGCCGGGGAAACAGCTGCCATTACTGCATGGCCGCACACACAGCGATGGCGAAGATGGATGGCGTGGATCAGCATGTCATTGAAGCACTCCGTGATGGCAAGCCCATCGGAGACGAAGCACTCGATGCCTTGGCACAATTGGCCGTGGAACTTGTCGAGTATCGCGGCTGGCCCAAACCGGAAACCCTTGATCGGTTCCTGGCGGCAGGTTACACACAGGCTCAGGTGTTGGAAGTGATCCTCGGCGTGGCGTTCAAAACGCTGTCGAATTACTGCAATCACGTCCTGGAAACCGAAGTCGATCCGCAGTTTGCCCCACACGCGTGGCAACCGGCCGGGACATGATTCACACCTTACGATTCACCCCGACCCTGTTTCATCACAACACAAAGGGCGACGGATCAGTCGATGCGATCGGGTGGTTGGCTCTGATTCAGTCTTCTGCCTGAATCACCACCAGTGTCTGATCATCCTGCGGGCGTCGGCCGGCTTCGTGCCGTCGGACGTGTTGCATGATCGTGTCGGCTGCGCAGTCGGGTCGGCCAGAACATTCACGCAGGGCGTTGATGATGCCGGGGATCCCGAAAAAACGGCCGTCCGGACAGCGTGTCTCGGGAATGCCGTCGGTGTAGAGGGTCAGGGTCTGGCCGGGGTCGAGCGTGATCGTGGCGTCTTCGTAATGTTCTTCGGGCATCACACCCAACGGCAAACCCCCGACGGCATCGAGTTCCTCCATTTTCACGTGGCCGTTCCCCCCGGGTTTACGCCACAACGGGGGCGGGTGGCCGGCCCGGGAATAAGTCAGGGTGCGGGATCGGGGGTCGTACAGACCGTGGAAGGCGGTCACGAAGGTGTCATAGATCCGCTTGGCGCAGAGGTGACGATT
>CAZJCN010000561.1:0-1536 GCA_964544195.1 uncultured Phycisphaeraceae bacterium
GTATACCTGCGCGCTGAATGTCGAGATCGCCACCAGGTCATAGCCCGACCAGTCCGCATCCACCTCGGCAATAGATTGCACATCAAGGTAAACCACTTCATGACGGGCCGGGGTCATGCCGGCCAACGTCAGCAGCCCCAGGCTCGGCAGCGACGCGATCGTTCGGCTGCGCTCGACAAACCCCGGCAGCGTCAGCCCAAGACGCAACAACACCTCGTCACACGCACGCACACCGCTCATCGCCACCATCGCGATCCGCATCACACACCCCCTTGCACAAGAACCCGACGCAACACCAACACCGCCACCCACGCACACCCCCCGACCAGACTCAACACCGGCACGAAAAACAATCGGCGATATCCCTTCCGCCACGCGGACAAGTAACACACCGTCGGCATGGTCAACGCCCCGATCATCAACAACACCCCCGGCCACCACGCCGATTCCACCGACAACCCCATGGCCGAACCGGTCAACGCGAACCCCAGGTTGATCAACCCCGTCCCGAGAAAAGCGATATGCCCGAGCCGCATCAGCCGACGACGCCACGACGCATACCCGCCCAACCAGCCGTCATCATGAAACCCCACCCCCTGCACCACGCCGGCCAACAGCCCGAGCGTGATCCAGCACCACGCGAACGCAAGCATGTATCGGGAATCGATCTCAGGCATTCACGCCCCCAATCCGGGGAAAGCCACGCCCGACACTCTCGACGATTGACAGGCCGGGCACGAACCTTATAATGTAAGTATATACTTACAATATGGCCGTGTCAACCATTCAAGGAGACCGACCCGTGCCCCGCCCCGACCGATCCGAACAACGCCGAGCCGAGTTGATCCCCGTCGTCGCCAGGGCATTCGCCGAGCTGGGCTACCGACGCGCCACCACCGCCGAGCTAGCGGAACGCTGCGGCCTGCGCGAAAACCAGCTCTACCGGCTCTGGCCCAGCAAGAAAGCCATGTTCCTCGCTTCGATCGACTACCTGTACGACTACACCGCCCGGACCTGGCAGGCACTACTCGACCAACACGACGACCGTTCCCCCGCGCAACGCATCCTCGAATGGGACGCCCGACACCGGGGCGAGACCGGCCTGCACCGCATCGCCTTCGCCGGCCTCAATGAGACCGACGACCCCGACATCCGCCTGGCACTCAAACAGATGTACCGGAACTTCCACCGTTACATCATCCGGCAGGTCCGCACTCACAGGCATCAACACCCCAACCCGCAAGCCCTCAACGACGACGCCACCACCTGGGCCATCATCGGGCTGGGCATGATCAGCAACATCATGCACGAACTGGCCCTGCAGGGACGAAACACGCAGCACCGGACCGTGCAGGCGATCGGCGAATACCTGCTCGGGTAATCCCATACACCCCCAACCGATCCGTTCACTCAGTCGCGGGCACAAGGTGTCTGCGCCGATCAGATGCGACAGCATCGATTCAGTGCAGGAACAGCCGCAACCCGGTCAGCGCCATCGCCATGCCGTGTTCATCCGCCGCGTCGATCACGTCCTGG
>CAZJCN010000562.1:0-1534 GCA_964544195.1 uncultured Phycisphaeraceae bacterium
TAGTCAATACCGCGGTGTTCGTTGTGCTGCCGTTGCCCGTACTGGTCTGGTATCTGAGCTGATCGTGGACCTGTCCCAAGTGGATACAATGGCCCTATGCCTACTGACTCAACATCCATCGACACCGACATGGAACAGGCCAGCCAGGCCTTGGCTGCCATGGACTATCTGTCATGTGAATCGCTGTGCCTGAAAGCATTGGCGGAAGCACGCCGGGCGGAACGTTTCAGCGACTACGCCCGCATCCTGCTGCCCCTGCAGGAAGCCCGTCGGCAAAGGCGAATCATCGCGCTATCAGACGACATCGTGCTGGGAACCGACGATCAGTTCGATCCGGACGACTGGCTGAGCAGGCACTCGGCTGGGTGTGTAGCCTTGACCCATCCGCATTCTGCCGAAGACGCCAGGCAATTATGCCACAAGGCCCGCGAACAACGTCAATATGTCGAGGTATTGTTTGCCGACAATGAGCCTGAGGCGCCGACATGGACCCTGCGGGCGTTCGAGGGGCCGGCGGTCAGTTGCGATCTGCCCGCACCGTCGTCCGTGATCGACCCGGCCCAGTGGTTCCTGGAAGCCAGCGAAAAACTCGGTGACGCCGCTTTGGCCGATGTGGACCCCACTCTCAAGGGTATTCAACTCGTTGATGAGTTACAGACAAGATTGAATGTTTTCACCGATCACGAATTACTTCACCAACGACTGGCTGACGCGGCACGACGGCTTAGAAGCAAAGGGCACGCCTGATGCGCCCCCCGGCGGTCAAACATCACCGGTCTTCTAAACCTCGTTCCAGGCACCGCACCGGCTGTCTGCTGATCATACTGATCAATGTCTTACTCCTGGCCCTGCTCGGAATGCTGGCATGGAATCGCTGGCACAGTGAGCCGGACTACTGGGCCGTGAACCGTGCACGTCTGCAGGGCCAAGCACCCGAGCAGTTGACGGATTCCGCAGACAGGCTTTTCAACCGACTGTTGACCGAGCTGTCCGATCCGCAAGGCTATCAACCGGAACCGAACGGGCCGGCGGAGAGCCTTGGTGTCCGTGAAGTCAGGATTCCGTTTGATGAAGCCAACGCCTGGTTGGCCACTCGACTTGGCGACTGGCTTGCCAATCAACAGATCGAACTGCCGCCGGAACTGGATTCGCTGTTGGTGGCGGAACACGACAACCGGTTAGTGCTGGCCGGGCGGGTCCGACGCGACGGGAATAGCCAGATACTCAGCATCGCGATATCCCCACGATTTCTGGAAAATGGACAGGCGGTGCTGGAGATCGACAAGGTGTATGTCGGACGTCTTCCCTTGCCCGTCGGTATGGTCCTGAACCGTCTCCCGGAGGACCCCGGCGTTCCCGAACTGAACCGAGGCCTACGGATCATCAAGCATGGCTTACCATTCGATGCGATTTTTCCGATCGACCGGTCTCGCCGAGCACGCATCGTCGGCATTCAAATCGACAATACGGGTACGACCTTGACGATTCGAGCCGAGAGGATCAGGCGTTGACGTGACCCGACACAGCCGGTCAC
>CAZJCN010000563.1:0-1529 GCA_964544195.1 uncultured Phycisphaeraceae bacterium
AAGTCGCAGGTCGCCGGAAAGCCGTGTCAGGTAAAGCTGCTCGCCGTTGACCGAGTCGCCGGCATAGATCGTATTGGTCGGCTGACGCACATCGCCCTGCGTGGACGTCGAATCGGCTTTGACCGGATCGAACACAGCCGGGTCCTGTAATTGCGTGCCAAGATAAAAGGCATTCATCCCGTAATGCCCCTCGTTCCATCCCCAAGCCCGCATGTCCAGATCGGTTTCGGTCTTGACGTCTTCGATCAGGTGTGCCTTTTTGCCCTGTGTCTCGAACGACGGGCAGGTAAACGATTCGCCGCCAGCCAGGTAGCCGTCCGCCACCAGCCGGGAGGTCCACCACCACCCGCCGGGCTGCGGCAGGGTCTGGGGCAGAACGAGACTTTGCGGCAACCCCGTCAGGATGTGGCAATATTTGACGAAGTGTTCCTTGTTGGCGTTGGAATAAGATAGCTGAGCGATGCCGATCTGCCGGGTGTTGCTCAGGCACTTGATGCGTTTGGCGGTGCCGCGAGCGGCACCTAAGGCGGGCAGCAGGATGCCGACCAGCAATGCGATGATGGAGATCACCACCAACAGCTCGATCAGCGTAAAGGCACCACTTCGACGATGTTGATTCCGGTTCATGAAAGAACCTCAAAACGATCGTGGTCGATGGAGCGCACCAATGATCGTCCACAAGTTTACCGGTTCGGCTATGTCTGAATCACCGAATCCATCCCCGGGCTTTTCGGAAAACCAAGCCATACTGATCATACGCGATGTTGAAGTGTTATCGGACACCGAGACGACTAGCATCCTTGGTCACACTACACGGATCCACCGCTTCATCGCAAAGTTTCATAATAACAGGGCCGCTATACCTTTTCAATGATTTTTTGCGGGTCCGATTCGTCTTCCTCCAACCATTTCCAACCCGTACGCGGGCAGTCAACCGATCATCATGAAAACCATAATGAAACCGGCCCAACACACGCCATCGAATCTGTGATGAATCGACCCCATACCAGCCATCCCGATCAGTCCTCTGTCTGTGACAGCCCGGGCGCTCCGATCCGCTGCATCACGGTGGACGTGGAAGAGTATTTCCAGATCGAAGCGGCGTACCCGGTCATCGGCCCGTCGCGCTGGGATGACTGGCCCAGCCGGGTCGAGCGCAGCATGGACACCCTGCTGGAGCTGTTCGAGCAGACGGGATGCCGGGCCACATTCTTTTTTCTCGGCAGCATTGCTCAACGCCACCCCCACCTTGCACGCCGATGCGTCGAGCTGGGGCACGAGGTCGGCTCACACGGTTCGATGCATGATCGTCTCCACCGACTGACTCCCAGCCTGATGCGCCGTGACGTGTCCGACAGCAAACATCTGCTGGAAGACCAGATCGGCCAACCCGTGTTGGGCTACCGTGCGCCGACCTGGTCCATCACTCGGCATACGAGCTGGGCGGTAGACGTGTTGATCGATACCGGTTTCCGTTATGACGCCTCCGTGTTCCCGGTCAACCATCCGAACTACGGCGTGCCGGAGGC
>CAZJCN010000564.1:0-1529 GCA_964544195.1 uncultured Phycisphaeraceae bacterium
TGCATCGCGATCACGCTGCCGTGGGAGGCTCGCGAGGAGATTTGTGACCTGATCAAAGACATGTTTGAGGCCAAGCATCGGCCGACCGCGGTGTTCGCTACGACCGACCCGATCGCGGAGCAGGTCTACGAAGTAGCGAAGTCATTGGGCTTGAAGATTCCCGAGGACGTGTCGGTGATCGGCTTTGCGGACGAACCGATTTCCAAGTTTCTGACGCCCAAGCTCTCAACTTTCCGTCAGGACCCGACCGGCATCGGCCGGCGCGGTGCCGAGCTGTTGTTGCAGCGTATCGAGGGCAAAGGAGGCGAGGAGCGCGTCCGCGATCTGCTCGAGCCGGAGTTCATCGAGCGTGAATCCGTCGGCCCTCCCCCGTCCACCAAGTAAGACCCATCCTGCGAGACGTGACATTTAACTACGATGATTTAGCGGCCTCTCGCATGGCTGGGGGTGGCTGGATTCTTGGCGCAAACGGGAAGATAAAATAGTTTATCATGTGGTTATCAACCGTCTTACCAATAAGTGGTCTGGTATCGCCTGATTTCTGATCGGTTCAGGTTCTATCTGGAGAGAGTCATGTTGACAGCTTCCCCGTATCGGATTTGGGTCTGCGCGGTGGTGATGACCGTGTTGTGTGTGTGTAGTTGGGTTCAAGCCGCGGACGGGTCTGTGTCTTTAGATCGGCCGAACATCGTCGTCATCATGGCCGACGACGTTGGGCCGGGGGATATCGGTTACTACCATCGTCAGCGGACCGGGACCGAACCATTGGCGCCGACGCCTGTGATCGACGAGCTGGCCCGTAGCGGGATGCGTTTTTCACAGGCCCACTCCTCCACCGCGTTGTGTTCACCGACGCGCTATTGCGCCATGACCGGCAATCTCAACCACCGCAGTTATGCCCCGTGGGGCGTGTGGGGTTCTTTCCGCCAGTCACCGGTCAAAGACAAGGACGCCACCCTCGGCCGCGTCGGTAAACTCGGTGGGTTGACGACGGGCTTCATCGGGAAATGGCATCTCGGCGGCGACTTCATGGATGCGAAAGGCGAAAAGATCTTTCGTGGCAACGATCACGGCGCCACGCCCGACAAGGTGGACTGCTCGCGCATGGTCGGTGGTGGCCCAGCGGACTTAGGCTTTGATTACAGCGTGACGCTGCCGTGTGGGATTCAAGGGCCGTTGTACGTGGTGTATGAGAACGGCGAATGGCTTCCTTTTTCTGATGAATCGAAGCTGATCTATTTCTCGGAAGAAACCGCGGGTGATCCGGCTTATGTCTCCGACAAAGGCCCGGGTGTCGGCGATTCACACTGGGACACGAAGAAGATCGGCCCGCTGCTGTCGGCCAAGGCGGTGGACTTCATCGAATCCAACGCCGAAGCCGGCCAACCGTTCATGCTGGTGTATTGGAGCCCGATGGTGCACTTGCCGCACATCCCGCCTGACGAATTCGACGGGCGAAAGGTCCGGGGCCAGACCCCGACCAAACACCTGGACATGCTGATCGATCTCGACCAACAGGTGGCGCGGAT
>CAZJCN010000565.1:0-1524 GCA_964544195.1 uncultured Phycisphaeraceae bacterium
CAGGCGGTGTTGTAATGATTCGATTCACAACTTCACATCCTTACGTATTTTTAACGCCCCGGGTTCATCAACACCCGCCTCCATGACGGAGGCGCCGGGTGTGTGACCGTGCGTTTTTCGTTCACCCTGACGGCTGTCGTTCACAGCCTTGATCAGCCCCGTAGATACTCAAAACAGCCGGAGCTGACGATCAATTGTAGGCGCGCAAAACGCGTCGGTCTTCAACGGCGGCAAAGGTTTGTTCAACTCGTGCCGCCGGGCAAACACCTCGAACACGTCGCCGATCTGGCGTGCGATCGCGCCTTGGCCTCGTTGGCGAACGCCGGGCCTGGCGTCGTACAGCCGACCGCCGCGGACCTGGCGCAGCAGGGATTCGACATGCCCGGCCCGCTGAGGGACGTGACGATCCAGCCAGTCCAGAAACAGTTCCTTGAGCTGATACGGCAGACGCAACAGCACATACCCCGCAGACTTCGCCCCGGCATCGGCCGCCGCCTCGAGGATCGCCGGCAGCTCCGTGTCGTTCAGCCCGGGGATCACCGGCGCCGCCATCACCGCCACGGGGATGTTCACCGCCGCCAATTGTCGGATCGTGTCAAGACGATCGCGCGGGCTGCTGGCGCGCGGCTCCATCACCGACGCCAACTGGTTCCGCAGCGTGGTGACGCTGATCGCCACGTGCACCGCGCGATGACGCGCCAACTCGTGCAACAGGTCCAGGTCCCGCAGCACCAACCGGTTCTTCGTGATGATGCTGACCGGGTGTCGACAGGCGGCGAACACGCGCAGGCAACCCCGTGTGATCTTCAACTCCGCCTCGATCGGCTGATACGGATCGGTCACGCCGGACATCACCACCGGCTCGGGCCGCCAGTTCGGGTTCATCAGTTCGCGCAGCAGCCTGTTCGGCGCGTCGTGCTTGGCCATGATCTTCGTCTCGAAGTCCAGTCCGCAGGACATGCCCAGGTACTCATGCGTCGGCCGGGCGTAGCAGTAGATGCAGCCGTGCTCACATCCGCGGTACGGGTTGAGCGTCCAGTTGAAGCCGATGTCCGGGCTGACCCGACGATCGACGCGGTTGAGCACGGTCCGGCTGTCGTCGGCCAGCACCTGGGTCGGGTACTTGTGAGCCGGCAACCCGTGACGGTCATCGCGGTGTTCACCGAGCACATGCAGCCGAACCGTCTCGAAACGGTTGCCCGGGTTCAGCCCGGCCCCTCGCCCACGACCGGGACCGTCCGGCAAGGCATCCCGGCCGTCGCTTCGATCACCGCCCGCATCATGCCCTCCTGTCGCCATATACCTAACATTATACTAACATACATCGCGTGTCAACCCGATTCCCGGCCTGGATCGGCCCCAAGGTTCCCCGAACGACAGGACGCCCCCCACCGCCCATGCGGCCGACGGCACCGGGACCACCGAGAGCGTTTCAAGTCGATCAGTTGAAGCTCTCAGCCTGTTTTCAGTTCAAACAACTTCACGCTTTTCCGGTCTGAGGCGGCAGGGACGGCTTCCGCGGGA
>CAZJCN010000566.1:0-1524 GCA_964544195.1 uncultured Phycisphaeraceae bacterium
CCGCTGTCGCCGAAGCGACAACGGGGCGGAGGGGAGAAAGCATGTTAATAGCTAGTTACTCGACTTATAACGATTCCCGTCTTCACTTTTTAGTTGAAGAAACTCCCAACATCAAGCGAAAACTTTACCCAGCTTGTCACATTGTGGATAAGTCTAGTCTTTCTCCAGCCGTTGTTTTGCGAGCAGGGCGGCTCCGATTACCCCGGCATCGTCGCCCAGTTCGCTCGGGAGTATTTTACACTCAAAAAGCTGGTTGGGGAAGACGTATTCCCTGAAATTGTCTTGAATTAGCTTGATCCATGCATCTTGTAACGCCTCGGTCAGCCCGCCGCCGACGACGACACAGGGTAGGCTGAGGAGGGTGACCGCGTTGGCGATGGCGATGGCGACATAGCGGGCTGCATGTCCGATAACTTCTCGGGTTAGCCGATCCTCCTGACGGTAGGCCTGGGCGAGCACTTTAGAGCGGACTTTCGACAAGTTGCCGTTGACGAGGCTGGGGATACAACTGGGTTGATTCGATTCGATCAGTTGTTTCAACTGGTTCGTGATGCTGGTTCGGCTGGCGAGGTTCTCCAAAGTGCGCTGTCCGAGTGGGGCATCGGCGCGAAGCACAGTATGGCCGATCTCGCCTGCGGTCATCAAGGAGCCGTGATACAGCCTGCCGTGCAGGATGAAGGCACCACCGATGCCCGTTCCGACGAAGACACCCATCAGTTCATCGTGTCCACGGCCGGCCCCGGCTTTGAACTCGCCCCACGTCCCCACGTTCACATCATTGTCGACTACGATCGGGATGCCGAGGCGGTCCTGAAGATGCTGGCCGAGCGGGACGTGGTTCCAACGCAGATTGACCGCGTTCAGGACAAGTCCTTGCTTGTAGTCAACCGCACCGGGGGCCCCGATTCCCAGCCCGCCGATCTGTTCACGACTGACGTCGGCTTGTTTGATCAGGTCATCAGCCAGCTTCGCGATCCGATCAATAACGGCATCCGGCCCGGCCTCGGCTTTGGTCTTGATTTTGTCCGACGCCAGCAGTTTGCCGTTGACGTCTAGAATGCCCGCCTGGATGTTGGTCCCACCAAGGTCGACGCCGAGATAGGTTACGTTGGAAGGCGTCATGGTCTTGGTCTCCCGAGTGGCAGGAATCGCATTCTCAAAATACGGGGCGTTTGGTGTAATGGTCGGTCGCCGCCTCGTAGACCCGGGCTATTTTAAGCAGCCGGGCTTCGTCGAAGGCCGGGCCGAGGAGTTGGATGCCGACCGGCAGCGGCTTGCCGTCCACTTCGGCAAATCCGCCCGGGAGGCTGATACCCACATTGCCCGCGAGGTTGCAGTTCACGGTATAGACGTCGTTGAGATACATCGCCAGCGGGTCGTTGGCCTTTTCGCCGATCCTGAACGCCGGGCCGGTCGTGGTCGGACACAGGATCGCGTCGCACTGCTCGAAAGCGGCGTCGAAATCGTTCTTGATCAGTCGGCGGACCTTCAAAGCGCGGTTGTAATAGGCGTCGTAGTACCCGC
>CAZJCN010000567.1:0-1514 GCA_964544195.1 uncultured Phycisphaeraceae bacterium
CATGGCGATGGCGCTGACCGGGCTGCGGCTGTTCCTGCACTGAGTTGAGGGTGTGACTTCGTTTTTTCTCGGTATGCGCACCGGGCCCGTCCTGTTTGAAAGGGTCGGGGTGTGATGCCTGAGTTTTATGTATTACCCGAGCAGGTATTCGCCGATCGCCTGCACGGTCCGGTGCTGAGTGTGTCGGCCCTGCAGGGATAGTTCGTGCATGATGTTGCTGATCATCCCCAGCCCGATGACGGCCCAAGTGGTGGCGTCGTCGCTGAGGGCTTGTGGGTTGGGGTGTTGCTGCCGGTGGTCGCGGACCTGCCGGATGATGTAGCGGTGGAAGTTTCGGTACATCTGTTTGAGTGCCTGGCGGATATCGGGGTCGTCGGTTTCATTGAGGCCGGCGAAAGCGATGCGATGCAGGCCGGTTTCGCCGCGGTGCCGGGCGTCCCATTCGAGGATGCGTTGTGCGGGGGAGCGGTCATCGGGCTGATCCAGCAATGCCTGCCAGGTCCGGACGGAGTATTCGTAGAGGTAATCGATTGAGGCGAGGAACATGTCTTTCTTACTGGGCCAGAGCCGGTAGAGCTGGTTTTCGCGCAGGCCGCAGCGTTCCGCCAGCTCGGCGGTGGTGGCGCGTCGGTAGCCCAGATCGGCAAACGCCTGGGCGATGACGGGGATCAGCTCGGCTCGGCGTTGATCGGATCGGTCGGGGCGGGGCACGGGTCGGCCTCCTTGAACGGGTTGACATCGACGTTATGTAAGTATATACTTACATTATAAAGTCCGAGCCCGACCTGTCAACCGCCGTGCGTGACAGACGGGTTTTTCCCCGGAATGGGGGCGTGTATGACTGAGGTAGGCTGTCAGCTCAATCTGGTTTTCGCGTGGTGCTGGATCACGCTCGGGCTGTTGGCCGGGGTGGTGCAGGGGATGGGGTTTCATGAGGACGGCTGGTTGGGCGGTTATGCGTCGTGGCGTCGTCGGCTGACGCGGCTGGGGCATATCGCGTTTTTGGGGACGGGGCTGATCAATCTCGGATTTGCGTTGACCGGGATGGCGATGGGGTTTGGGGTGGAAGCGGCGCGTTGGCCGGGCGTGTTGCTGATGGTCGGCGCGTTGACCATGCCGCCGGTTTGTTATTTATCCGCCTGGCGGAAGGGGTGTCGTCGATTGTTTTCCGTGCCGGTGTTGAGTCTGGCGGGGGGTTGTGTGTGGGTATCGGTGATGGTGGTTCGGCGGGTACTCATTCAAGGGGGTGTGTGATGCGGATCGCGTTGGTGGCGATGAGTGGTGTGCGTGCGTGTGACGATGAGTTGTTGCGTCTGGGGCTGACGCTGCCGGGCTTTGTCGAACGCAGCCGAACGATCGCGTCGCTGCCGAGCCTGGGGCTGCTGACTCTGGCGGGCATGACCCCGGCGCGGCATGAGGTGTCTTACATTGAGGTGCAGTCCTTGTCCGAGATAGCGGTGGACTGGTCGGGCTATGACCTGGTGGCGATCTCGACATTCAGCGCGCAGGTATAC
>CAZJCN010000568.1:0-1510 GCA_964544195.1 uncultured Phycisphaeraceae bacterium
TGGTCAACGACAACATCAACACGATGCAGGACGTGGTCGAAACGATCCGCATGCTTACGCCGTTGAGCGAACAGGCGGCGGTGCGTCGGATGCTGGAAGCGCACACGCGCGGCCGATCGTTATTGCTGACCACCCACCGCGAGCGCGCGGAGTTGTATCGTGACCAGTTCGCCAGCCGTGGACTGACAGTCACCATCGGGCCGGCGTAAGCCTGCTCTTGTATCTTTGTCCATCATCTGAATCTTCGTGGCGCTGATCGGGTGCGCACGGCACTTTTATTCGCCGCTGATGGTCAGTCGCGTGACTTTCTCGACGTCACCCGAGGCGATCTTGTCGATGCCGGAACCCAGTTCGCCGATGGGGTCCGGGGGGATGATTTCGACGACCTTTTCCCCAAGTCGGGCCTCACCCTTGCGGACCCTGTCCTGGAACTTTCTGCATTCTTCGAGAAGACGAGGGAGGATCTCCTGCTCGGGTACGTTGGCGACTTTCTCACCCTGCACGTAGATGATGCCTCTTCGGTCGCCTGCAAAGATCGCCACATCCGCCCCTTCCGCCTCACCCGGGCCGTTGACGATGCAGCCCATGACCGCGACCTTGATCGGCAACTCGATATGTTCCGCCAGAGCCTGACGTACTTCCTGCACCAAACGGAAGAGATCGACCTGAATCCGGCCACAGGTCGGGCAGGCGATCAGGTCCACGCCTTTTCGCTCACGGAGATTAAGGCAGTAAAGCAACTCCAGCGCGTCTTCAACTTCATACATTGGATCTGACGCGTAGCTGATCCGCAGCGTGTCGCCGATGCCACTTGCCAGCAGGTGACTGAGCGGGGCCACTGAACGGATTATAGCGGTTTCGCGTGGGCCGGCATGCGTGACGCCGAGATGCAGGGGGTGATCGAAGCGCTTGCTGATCTCGGTGTACGCGGCGATGCACAATGTCGGGTCCGGGCTCTTCGCACTGATGACGATGTCATAGAAGTCACGCTGGTAAAAAATGTCGAGGTATTCCTCGAGCTTGGCGATCATGATGGCGAGAAACCGGCCGTGGCGGTCATCGGCAAACACCTCACCCAGTTCCTTCATGCGCTTCTGCTTGTCCCGGCGTTCGATGATCGAACCTTCATTGACACCGACACGAATGGGGATACCACGCTCTTTGCAGCCGTCGATGACTTTTTCGACCTGGGCGCGATCCTGGATGTTGCCGGGGTTTAGCCGGATCTTGTGAACACCTGCCTCGATGGCTTCCAAGGCGCGTTGAAAATGGAAATGCACATCCGCCACGATCGGCACGGTCACCTGTGGGAGGATGTGCCGAAGGGCCTCGGTGTCCTTGCGCTCGGGGACAGCCACGCGGACGATATCCGCCCCGGCGGCGGCCAGCCGATTGATCTCCGCCACACAGGCATCGACGTCATGGGTATACCCGGCGGTCATGGTCTGAACCGAAACGGGCGCATCCCCGCCGATCCGCACGTAACCGTGCTGTTCATCGCCGAGGGTGA